>CAMWXF010000008.1 GCA_947178115.1 uncultured Lachnospiraceae bacterium | reverse complement strand
GATCTCATTTGCAAGCTGCACATTATTTTGCGATTTCAATATGATTTCGTTAATAATATCTTGAATCTCTTTCGCTGAGCTATCGGATTCTCCGGCTAACGTTTGTATAGAGGATGCAACAACAGCAAACCCTTTTCCTGCTTCTCCTGCCCTTGCGGCTTCAATGGAAGCATTCAGCGCCAGCATACTTGTCTGACCCGCAATTTTTGTAATCGCATCTGCTGCTTTCCTTATGTTTTCAATCGCAGTATTTGCTTCATTGATACCCGTCACAACATTTTCCGATATTGTAACCGTATTTTTATTTGCTTTGATCAAGCGGGACAAATTATCCTTTGCCTCGTTATTGATGACTTCAATTTCCCGTGCCTCTGTCTCTGTTGCTGTCGCACTATCCGCTATGGAAGAAATGCTTTCTCCCACATTCTGCATGGATGCTGCCGTATTCTGCACCGAATTCGCAATCTGCATAGAGCCATTCGACAATTCATTTGCGGCTCTCATAATGCCTTCCGTCGCATCATTGGAAGTCTGAATACCGTCACGAATTGTCTTTACATTCTGAGTCAGCCGCAGCGTCTTATCATCCACTTCGGAAATAATATTTTTCAAGTTATCCTGAAGATTTTTGGCGGAATCTATCAGGATGGCAATTTCCTTGATTCCGGATTTGCAGCTTGTACTGATGCCAAGACGGCCGGTTGACAGCTCATGCGTATAATCGGCGATCCCAATAATTGACTTTCTTATGTTCAGGCCTATCAATACGATTATCACAATACAAAAAGCGGCAGTACATACGGCGACAAGCACCATGTTCATCGTATTTGATGTTATATTTTCGTTTACAAAGGATTCCGGCATTCCCGCAAACGCCATTCCGACGATCTCACCACTTTCATTAGAAACAGGGGTATAATACACATAGTACTTTCTTCCCCCAATCACCGTTCCTTTAGCGCTGTAATCCTTTCCCTGTTTTACCAAATCCCAAATTCCCTCTGAAGATTTTGTTCCTACATTACGTTCTCCATCCTCGTTATAAATAGATGTAATAAACCTTACATCCTCAAGAAACAGTGTAAGATCGACATCCTGAGCTTTAAGACTGTCAATAAAAGCCAGACTGACTTCATCCACTTCAAGAATATCTTCATTAATATCCCATTCAAAATATTCCCTTACCGACATGGCACATGCCTGTAGTTGTAAATATACTCTTTCTTCCAAATTGCTTTTTGTTTGATAAATCGCCACCGCAGATATTGTGACTGACGCCACAAGCAGTGGAATTAATCCCATTAATATACTGGTTGCCAGAAAAGTTAATTTAAGTTTCTTCATACATTTCCTCCAAAAGTATTTTTGTTTCATCTTTTTTTGTATAGCGAATCTAATAATTTATTATATATTAAAGCACAATAAAATTACAACCATTATGTTACATTTTGCAGTTTTCAGGGTATAAATCGCAGTTTCGTAAACATAATTCCTCTAAAATGCACCTGAATTTCTATATCATATCCCTTTTGTCAAACTGAGATGGGGAAAATAAGAAAACCAATAGGCCTCCATACGAAGCTATTGGTTTTCTTAGTCTGGTTTTTTGAAATTATTTCTCTGCCGCCTGCTTCTTATCTTCGTCCTTTTTCCTACGCCAAACGATCAGCACAATCACAAGGATTGCCGCTATGATAACCGCCAGCCAGATAAAGCAGCATATTCCGAGGAATGTGGGGCAGATATGGCACAGCCCGCATTTCACATTTCCAACCTGCGCATTATCCGTATCTGTCTGTTTAAATGATATGGCATAAGCAGAGAACATATCTGTGCTGATAGTAACGGTTTCCGGAGCGTTATCCATATCGTTCAAAAGGGTATATTCCCCTTCATGGGAGCGGATAATATAAAACTCTCTGCCGTCCTCCCGTAATTCTTCCGGTATGCCGATAATTACCTCGATCGGCTCTTTGGTTTCGGTAACAGCATTCCAGTCGCCCGAACCGACTCTGATAAACATGGAAATATCAATATACATACCAAGCACAAGTCCCGGCAGTTCTTTCTGATATGCGTCTATGCCGTCCTCTATGATCTCCTTATCCCGAGTCGGTACAGTTTCCGAAATATCCTTCACGTCTATCCGAACTTCTATCGTCTCCCCGTCATCCACAAGCTGTATCTGCTCCGGTGTCAGAACCGCGTTTGCCACTGCCACGGTATCGGTTACACCTGCCGTACAATTTCGGCCATTACATACTACCGTGACGATGACTGCACCATCTTCCAGTTTCAGCATGGTACTTATCGTGCTTTCGGCGGTCGTGCCGTTCTCCAGATTTACGCCGGCGCCTGTCATACCCAGTATGTTTCCTGTGCCGATGCTTCCGCCGCCTCCGGTATTTCCATTGTTTGTGATATCTCCACCGTCTATGATGTTTCCACCGTCTATAACAATCTTGCCGTCTTTTATGATCACCGGTACAATCGGCACATCATCATCGATTGACGGATTATCATCCTTAGGTTTCGTGCCATCTCCAGGCTTCGTATCGTCGCCGGGTTTCGTTCCATCTCCGGGGGGCGTGTCACCGCCCGACGTATTTCCGCCACTCTTATTACCGCTGCTGCCTTTCTTCTTCACGCCTTCCACCGTCACGATTTTGTCTTCCTTGATGTCTGTAACGGTATAGCTATCCTCCGCAGTCAGTTCTACCGCCACTCCGTTTACCTTCACTGCAAAGCTTCTGCTCTTCTTATAGCCGTCCTCCAATGCAAATTTAAAGGCAAAGCTGCCGCCCTCTAAGACGGGGCTTGCGCTGCCGGGTTCTGCCGTCATCGTATAGCCTGTACCGCTCTCTAAGATAATGTTATAGTATCCGCTATAAACTGCATAGACTGTCATATCTGAGGTTATGTTCGTAAATACCGCAGGGGTTCCCTGCTCATCACTACACCACTCGCTTACATAAATCCGGTCTTCGGCATCTTTTTTCGCTGGTATGGACGGAATCTCTTTCAGTTCTTCGCCATAATATACGCGAACAGTCTCATAAATCTCACCGTTTGCCATGAAGGTTACCGTCATCTTATAACTGTCTACCATCACCGATTCGCTTGGCAGGCTGACAAAATTGCTGTCCGTAGCGCCTACCCGCACGATATAGCTCGCAGGCGTGTCAACGCCTTTGATCTCGCCATCTGCATCTGCGGTTTGGCTTACCCATGTCTTACCGCCGTCTGTTGATATGTCATAGGCAATATTTGCACTCAATCCGGTCAGCTTTCCATCCTTTCTGTCCAGACCGGTCTCGTCCGCACCCGACGGGGACGGTGTCTGCGGTCTGGTTGGTATTGGCAGGCTCTGAGCCTCACTGTCCGACATTTCTTTGCCATTGCCTTTCCTTACAATGGACAGCGTCATACCGAACCACGTTTCATCGATGGTTATGTTTCCGTCAGCGTCCGCCTTATAGATTATCGCATCCGCTTCATTTTCTTCTTCGTTCTCCTCCTCATCATCCTCCTCTGTTTCGTCGCCATATCCCATGATATATTCTGCATTTGGCTCGAGTCCGGTCAGGGTTTCCAGTCTGTAATGAATCTGTGCATCCGGTGTTTCATATGGGGTGGCGGGTATCGTCCCGACGGTCGCTTCCGCCGCCCTGCTCTTGAAGTTTACGCCCTCGACTGCCTTGACGCGCACCTGATAGGTTCCTGCTGCCAATCCCCTGATTTCTGTGCCATTTAAGTCAGCATCCTTCCATGTACTGCCGTCATCATCTGAAATCTCGTAAGCGGTTCCCGCACCCAATCCTGTTAGGACGCCGTCACCCGCATTCGGATAGGTCTCATTCTGCCCGTCGACAGACGGAGCCGCCGGACGTGCCGGAACAGTCAGATTCTGCGGTTCGCTGTTATAAGTGGTACTGTCATCGCCCAGTTTCACAATGGATAGCGTTGCAGGCATCCAGTTCTCTTCTATCGCAATCGTTCCATCTGCATCCGCTATCATGCCCGCACCGTCAATCAAATATACGGCGTTTGCCACGAGTCCAGTCAGTTTTTCCGCCCGATAGCCGATTTCAGCATTCGGCATCTCCTCCAATGCCTTTACTCTGACGATAATGCTCTGTACTGCTTGGTTTCCGGCATGGTCTGTAGCTGTCACGGTAATGTTCGTCACCCCTCCGGGTATCTCCGCCGCCGGAATGGTAAAGCTGTCGTTCGTCACGATATCGCTTGTATAATCGTGGTCCACCGCCTTCACACTGCCACTGCCCACCTGATAGGTCACAGAGGCAATACCGCCTGTGAGCACGGTCTCTTCATATTCGTCCGTGTCGTCAGTCACATACACCGTAAGCTCCGGCGCTTCATCATAGTAATGCTCCGACAGAGCAAACTCACCAACAAAACAGCTGATCTTGGGCGCATTGTCCTCAACGATAACGCCTTTTATGCCGCCGCCATCCGCACCGATGGTTTTTGTATCCGAAGTATTTCCCGCATTGTCTTTTGCCTCGACCGTAATCGTTCCCTTAAAATCCGATGCAATGGTAATCGTCGCCGTATATTCGTTGCTGTTGTTGGAAGCTTTCTTCACCGTCGCAACTCCTGTTGTAATATCCTCGGCTCCGTCTGCACCGTTTCCGCCTGTGCTATTGCCCGCATTTCCACTCTGTCTGTCCGCAGGCGTCAGCGTATACGTCACGGCTTCTATACCGCTACCCGCTTCGGTCACAGGTATCGTAATGATCAGACTCTCCTTTCGGATGATCCAATCCCAGAGGCTCTTATGTCCCTCGTTAAAGGACGCTTCACCGAGCGTCGGCTTCGTCCAATCCAGTTTTGCGGTCAGTTCATCAGTCTCCGTCTCATTGCCGGCTGCGTCTACTGCCTTGAAAGTATAAGTGTGTTCTCCTTCCTCTAAATCGTTATAAATATACTGATACTGCGCATTTCCAGTCGCATCTTTACCGTTTGCGGCGCTGCCATCTATCATGCCGCCTGTACCTTCTGCCGCAAACTCTGTGTATGTTCCGTCGTCCTTTTTTACATACAGCTTCGTCACGCCCACGTTGTCCGAATAGGTCAGGATTACGAATAGCTTCTGATACCAGTTCTTCACATCCCTTTCCCCGTTATCATCCACCAATACCGCACTGTGGTTCGGCTTCGCGCTGTCCCTCCATTTCGCATAGAGGGTGATATTAGTATTATCAGCGGTAATGCCATTCTCCCCATTCAGACAGTCGGCGTCCGTTTCTTCCTCAAAGTTCCATATGTTAATGAATTCAGCCTCTTTATACCAGCCCACAAGGGCATAGCCTTCTTTCACCGGTGCCTCCGGCCGGGCAAGCGTATCGTTCCACGATTTTCCCGTAACGAGAGCCAGGCTGCTTCCGCCATTGGTCTTAAAAGTAACCGTCAGCGTTATTCCTTCCCTGATCTCGACCTCCGCATACTCTCCATGAGGCGCCGTCGTCGTTGCCCTGACACGGATCCGGATCTCGCCTGACGAAAGCCCTGTCATATCGCCGTTCACGATATCGCCAGTCTTCACCGCCGTCCATGTTTCACCTTCGTCTGCGATGTACTCCATCGTCGTATCCGCTCCCGTCAGCACGCCGTCGCTCTTTCCTTTGATCGTCTCGTCACTCTTCTTAGTCACATTGGGAGCATCCGGGCGCGCCACCAGCGTAATCTGCGCATTTTCGCTGTCTAATGTACGTCCCTCTTTCCCTTTCGTGTACATCTGTATGCTGCTGCCAAACCAGTCTTCCCGGATATCGATGCAGCCCTGATCATCCGCAATAATGATTTCGCCTTCGACTCCGTATTCTGCGCCGGGTGTGAGTTCTGTCAGTTTCTCCTGTATATAATCAATGGTCGGTTTCGGCACGGGTTCTCTTTCTTTCACTCCAAGCGTCACCGATTTCACCGTCTCATTGCCCGCCTGGTCTACAGCTTTCACCGTCACAGTAAATACACCGATCTGACCTTCCAGTTCATTGATCATAAAACTGTGTGAGGTCTTGATATTCGAGACAAAATCGGCGCTTACTGAATTCCACGCTCCGTCATTGATCTGCCATGCGATTGATGAAATTCCTGCTGTCACTGCCTTACCATCGGAAGTCTCTTCATCCTCCACCTTCACGATCAGCTTCGGCGCCGTATCGTAATAATCTCCATCCGAAAGCGCTATTCCGTCCGCCTGCGTAGCCGCCTCATCGTTTACGCCGCGGTCCGCCAGAATCGTGATCTCCGGCGCATTGTCTTCTACAATAACACCCGCTATTCCATTTCCATCCATACCGATGGTCTTCGCAACCGAAACATTTCCCGCATTATCTTTTGCCACAATCTTAACCTTGCCCTTAAAATCCGGTGCAATGTTGATTGTTGCCGTATAGCTTCCATCACTGCCGGAAGCCTTCTTCACTTCCGCATTTCCTGTTGTAACATCCGAATCCTCGCCCGTTCCGCCGTCAGCCGAAACCAACTCATACCCCACGGTAGCAATGCCGCTTCCCGCTTCGGTCACGGGAATCGTAATGATCAAAATGTCCTTGCGTATGATCCAGTCCCAGAGATTCTTATATCCCTCGTTAAAGGACGCTTCCCCGAGTTCCGGTTTCTTCGTATCAAGCTTCGCCGTCACATCATCCGTTTCTGTCTCATTGCCCGCGGCGTCTACCGCCTTGAAAGCATAGGTATGCTCTCCTTCCTCTATATCGTTAAAGTTTAGGCGATACTGCGTATAGCCGTCTGTATCGGTTTCCGTGATCTGCTCTGCACTGTCTGACGCCAGCTCTTTATATTCGCCGCTATCCTTTCTGACATACAGCTTCGTCACTTCCACATTATCGGAATAAGTGAGCGCAATGGAGAGGTTCGCATGCCACTTCGTCTGATCTTTTTCATTTGAACCGTCCGAACTTTCTGAGCTGTCCGAACTGCTCATGCCGTCCGTCAACAATGCATTCAGCTTCGGTGCCATGTTCTCACGCCACCCCGCATAGAGGGTCACGGTTATCATTCCTTCTGTCACCGTATATTGATCTTTATAATCTTCCTGCGTTTTATCAATGATATCCCTTACGAGATTCTGTTCCCCGTCTTCGGTTGTCTCAAAACGCCATTGATCCTGCTTCTCGCACGCATCCGACTTGTACCAGCCCGTAAAGTCAAAGCCATCTCTCGCCGGATCAGCCGGTTTCGTCAAAGCATCCTTACCTGTCTTGTTTTCTAGAACGTTATACGCATCAACCGCACCATCATAATTCCATGCGAAAACCACCCTGATCTTAGCGGCGCTTTCCGGAACATCTTCTATTCCTGTATAGCCGTGGGGCGCCTCCTCTGTTGCCTTTATCCGGATGTAGACATCCCCCGGCGCCGCCAGATTCTTAATGATATCATCGTCCGGCACATCGGTCCATGTTGCCCCGCCGTCAGTACTGTATTCCTTTATGCTTCCCTTATACTGCTCATCGATGGTGATGTTGATCACTGCATCTTCCGTATCCACCGCAAGTTCCGGCGTCACCGTTCCTGTGGGTGCCGGCGGACGAGACACAATCTCAAGCATCTGCGGCAAAGAGTTCTGCGTATTCGTGCCGTCACCCTGCTTCATAATCGTAATCTCTTTCCCGCAAATGTCGGTCGTATTCTCACCGTCCGTCAATATAAAAGGTATGTACCCGTTCTCGTCTGTGGTGCAAGTATACTCCTCCGTGCTACCGTCCTCTGCGGGAACCGTAAGCACATAGATACTGTTCGGCGACAAATTTCCCAGCGCATCCTTCGGATAATCGGGCTTCGCATTCGGCGTCTTCTCCTTACCCTTAATCTTTACAGTCACATTTGCTGTCGCCGTATTCCCGGCATGATCGACCGCTTTCACCATGACGTTTATTACACCCGCATAACCGGTCAACGGTACAGTAAAGCCATAGCTGCCTGTCAAAGCATCCGCAAAACCTCCCGGCACCTCCTGCGCCTCTCCGTTGATGGCATAGGTGATCTTCTCAATACCTGCTGAGATTTCCATACCTTCCGCAGCTTCATCCTGCACCAATACATAGAGCGTGGGGGCATCGTTTTCTTCATAATAATCCTCGGATACCGCATCTCCCGGCTTCGCCTCTGCTTCTGTCATATCCGCCACTGTGATATCGATCACGGGCGCATTGTCTTCCACGATTATGCTGCCGTTTGTACCGACGATCTTGCTATCGGAAACATTTCCCGCCTTATCGGTACATACGATATTGCTAATCTTGCCTTTCCAGTCGGCATCATATTTCAGATCCACCGTTTGTTCCCCGACTTTACCGGAAAAAGAAACTGTCTTTGCTTCCGTTGTCTCTTCTGTTCCGGTTATGGTCGTCTCTGTATAAGTCAGATTCGTTAAGCCACTTAGACTGTCCGAAACAGGTATATGTACAATCAGGCTCTCCTTCCCGATAATCCAGTCTAGGAAGCCGGACACCTTCTTTTCATATGTGATTTCACCAATCACAGGTTTCGTGCCATCATATTTCACGGTCTTCGTTTCCGACGCCGTCTCGTTGCCCGCTGCGTCTGCCAGCTTAAAGGTGTAGCTGTGTTCTCCCTCCAGCAACGCATACTGATAAGCCCCCGCAGAAGGTCCGGATATGCCCGTCTCCGTATAAGACTGGTCGTCCACCCGAACTGACACGGATGTCACTTCAGCATTGTCGCCGCATCCGGTTACGGCTATCGCTACACTTCCGCTGTCTGATCCGCTTCTGTACCACCCGTCTTCCGCGTTCTCGTTTGTGGCGTTCACCAGTTCTATCCCTGTGAGTTTCGGAGCCTGAGTATCCTTAAAATAAGCATAGTATTCCTTATCACCTGTCGCTGTATTCGCGATCGACGTATATGCCGTACCCGTATATCCGGCATTATCATACCAGCCATAGAATGTAAAGCCATTCTTCGCGGACGCCGGCACAGGCAGAGTAAGCCCCTGTCCGTAGGTATACGTCTTCACTGACGCCCCCGGCACATAAGCGTTACCATCGGAATTTGTCAGATGATAGGTCACATTATAGGTATTTGCCGTCCACTTGGCGTACAGGGTCGTGTTCGCGCTGACCTGTGTATTAAAGTCAAATTCTTTGCCCGCGGTGCACGCCGCGTCCGTATACCAGCCGCCGAAGGTGTATCCGGTACGGGTGGGATTTGCCGGCTCAACAACCTTACACTGCACCGTTGTACTGGTCGAACTGCTTGACTGCGTCGTCCAGATCAGCTGGGATCCCACGTTGCTGCCGCCCTGGGTGTTAAAGTCAACCTGGCGCACATAGAATGTCCAGTAAGAATACGAGGTTCCTGTCGCACCATTTACCGCATACCGATAGTACCGGAAATAATTGGTGCCGGTGGTTTTCGCCGTATAAGCTGCATCTACCATTTTCGTTCCTGTGGCGTGCTGTTCCATTGTCGCAATCCGTTCCGCAGATGAAGCCGTAGTCCCGCCGGTCAGATAACCGCCTGCCGGACCATAGTAAAACTTTATATTCATTGCCAGCCCTGTAGATACCGGCTGTCCTGTGGAAGGACCGGTAATTCCTCCTGAGCCTCCCGTATAAGAATCTTTCTGTATGAGATTGGAAAATCCATCCGTCACATTGCCTTTCTTGTCTGTCACCTTATAATACAGATAATAATTACCGTTATAACTGCTGGTAATATTATAAGTATAAGTACCGCTGGTGATCGCAGAAGTCCCCAAACTGCTAAGTCCGCTGGTGGGTTTCGTCGTGTTGTCGGTCACCCGCGCATACTGCACCGACTGGATACCGCTGGGCGTGCCGCCCTCTGTTCCTTCTTCATCTGCAAAGGTAAGAATGACCGGAACTGTTGATGCGGTATACCACCCGCTCTTTGCATTGGGCGTTGCATTGACCGTACAGGTCACTTTCGGTGCGGTCGCGTCGATGCCCGTCACTTCCACGGTATATTCCGCGCTGTTGCCCGCCTTGTCCGTAAGTCTAACCGTATAGGTTCCGTTTTTACTGACCGTAAAGCTGTTACCCGTAAATGCAGTCCAGCTTCCATCCAACCGGTACTCCTGCTTCGCGATACCGCTGCCGCTGCGTCCCGTTACGCCTTTTTCCCCATATAAAGCGGTCAGGGTATCGGTAACGCCTGTCAGGGTCACGGTCTTTTGCGCTGCATAGCCTGTAGGAGAAACTGTCAATGTCTCCAGTTCCGGTGCGTCCTTGTCTATGTTATTGACAAGTTTGGAAGCCGACGCAGAATCGCCGTTCTTATCTACGACGCTCACCATATACACGCCATTCTTCTCCACCTGAAACGTGCCTGTAGCGTTTACCGACTGATTTTCTAACCGCTCGCCGCCCGCATCTACCGTGCAGTTTCCCGCTCCCGTCTTCGTCAGCTTCCATGTGAGGGTGACATCGTTTTTCGTCCATGCCGTAGAACCCCCACTCAGCGTAATAGCAGGCATTCCTGCGGCTGTCGGTTCTTTAATCACCGTGTAGGAGGCGGATTTTACCGTAGTTATGTTGCCTGCATTGTCCGTCACTTTCACATAGAGATAGATTGTCGTCTGTGCTGTCTGTGTCGCTGTATAGCTAAAACTGTACCTGCCGTCCGCAAGTTTATCACTCGTACCTGCAGTAGTCCATGCAGATGTCGATGTGGGTGCAGAAGTCGATGTGGAAAAGGCATACTGCACGGTCTTTATGCCGGAAGCCTTTTCAGACGTGGTTCCCACATCCTCCGCCTGTGCCGCCATAGTCAGCGTGTGGTAAACTGGCGAAGCCGCAGACGCATCCACGGTACGCGCCTCGGTAATAGCGACGGTGGGCTTCGTCTTATCTATTTTCTCCACAACAACGTCCTGTACCACAGTCTCTGTACCGCTCGTTAAGGTAAAGGTGTAGAGACCGTTACTCTGCGCCGCGTAGGTAGTAGCAGTACTTGAAAGTGTGGACGTCGTGCCTGTCGGCGTGGTCACTTTAACAGTGGCGCCCGCAGGCTTTCTGGTAATATTGATCGTCCTGCTCCCATTCGTCCAGCTAGTGTTGTTGACCGTTGCAGTCAACTCCGGTGCGGGAGATGTAGGGTTTGATGGCGTACCGAAATCAAACGCATGATAGGCATGCGCGGTCGCGCCCGTTGTGTTATACGTTGCAAGGGCATGGAGATACCATATACCGGAAGTCTGTCTGGTACTAGCCGTAGCTCCGCTATTGCAGGTAAACCAGCCCGTCACCGGCAGCGTGGTACTCTGACTCCACGCATATTGCAGGGTATCCGCATTTGTGGCGCTGATCTTCCCCGAAGCTGTACCGTTTGTCAGGCTGGTATTCGTGATTGACACCGTAGGGGTTTTCGTGTCCACAGTCACACCGACGCTGCCGGTACCCGATGAAGCCGTCCCGCTGGTATTGCACATGTCCTTAATTTTACTCGCATTCGTAATGCTGTTTACCGTAATCGTGCCCGACGCGCCGCTTGCCGGCACTGTGCCCGTAAAGTAAAGTACGTTGGTGTCTGCGCCGCCCGCGTAGGTAAAATCACCCCAGTTCGTCTTTGCAACCAAACTCTTCAATCCGCTCGCCGTACTGTTCTGACTATCCACGATTTCATCAAACACAAGGGAAATCGTCACCTGATCTCCCGGCTTGTAAGTCGCAGTTGGCATAGGCGCTACGCCTATGACTTTTGGCTCCGCCTTATCATATACAATGGCATAGCCGGTCAGACCATCCACATACCAGACATCGCTGTCTGCCCCGGTTGCACCGAAATAAAGATAGCATGTATCGCCAACTCCCAGATCAACATAAGTCTTACTGTTATAGCTGACCGTAGTACCGGAACTCTTATATGGATAGCCACTGCCTTCATCGCCGCCTGTCCGGGTATCCGGGAAATTATAGTATTTTGCATCTTTTTTCGCTGCCTGCAGGAAGTTGCACATCCAAAGCTGTCCGTCTATCCCTGAAATCGCGGCTCCTTTATTACCGCCATCAAGATTATAGTGTTTATCCTGTAATGCCTTTTTTCCGAAATAAGCATACTCATAGCCGTCTACATCCTCATATGCTTTGAGCACATAGCGGTAATACCACCCGCTCGCCGTATTACTCAGATAGGTTCTCTGGTTGGCGTTTGTGTAATAAGTCGAAAGAGAACTTTTGGTATTATAGTTTGTCCCCTTGTCACGGTTGGTCAGGAAGCTCACATTCGTCTGTGTTCCGCCCTGCGATCCTGTGGTATCGGCAATCTTCTTTCCGTTCTTGCCTGTTGTATCCGCAACCTCCGTCTTTGATTTTTCTGTGGTATAGACCGTCCTGTCAATCGTATAATTGCTGTCCTTCGTCATCGTCCGCGTGGCAATCGTCTGCGCAGCGTCACCCAGTATCGCGCCGCCTGTCACACGATATATTTCCACCTGATAGGTACGGTCCGCATTCGTGTAAGCTGTAGCAGGTTTGCTATTGTATGCTGCATTCACACCCAGTTCCGTCACCGTAATCGTCTTCGTCGTCTCGCCTGCGACAAAGTTAAGCGAAGAAGCCTGATGTGCAAAATGCGTACCGCCCACGGCGGAGCCGTTGACCGTGCGGTAATAGACGGTCTGCGCACCTTCCGAGCCGCCGGTCCTCGTCACCGTGAAGGTATTTTTATTATTATTTTTGATTGTAAACGTACCGTACTGCTTCGCTCCCACATTGAAACCGACCGGCTGGCTGTAATAGCAGGCGCTTCCCACCTTCACATAGGCGCGGGCATAGTAATTCACGCCTTCCACGATATCCGCAGCCTGAACGGAAATCGCAGTATTTCTTTTCGTCACGGGCGAAGCCGTCTTCGCGCTGCCCTGATTGAGCGTCACGGTCGGGCTTGCCATTGTGCCCCAGACGAAGCCGCTCTCCGTAATGGCCTTGCCTCCGGTGGCGGTGAGCTTCGCACTGAGCGAAAAAGTCATAGTTGTCCCCTGTCTCGTTGCCGTAGGCATCGTAAAAGCAAGGGGGCTTGTTGACACCAGCGCCACGCAGTCTTTTGTTGTCTGGTTGCCTGCCTCGTCCTTCGCCGTTGCTTTGACTGTAACCTGTCCGCCCTCGTTTGCCAGAAGCTGCGCCGCTGTAGGATAGGTATAAGTCACCGTACACTTTTTCGTCACATTGTCGGTAACGGTCAGCGCCGCATCCATCGCAGTCTTCATCTGCGCCTGCGTAACATCCGGCTCTACGGTAATCTGGTTATAGTCAATCTGCGGTTTTTCCTTATCAATGTTCGTCACTTCTGCCGTGTAGGTCTTCATCCGCTGTACCCCGGACGGCTGCTTATAGGTGACGGTAAAGTCATAACTGCCGTTTGCCGTCGCTGTCCTGCTTGTGGGTGAAAACGTGATATTCGTACAGCCCAACGAATTCTCCACCTTCGGGGTAACTGTGACAATTCCATTCGTCCAGGTCTCCGGTGAGAGAGTATGGGTGAACTTGGGTCCAAGCAGCACCTCGCCGTTTTCGAATTCAAAATCTATAGAATCCGCCGCCAGGACCATGCCGTCACTCTGCCTTTTTAAGAGTCCCTGTACCATATAGATGCCGTCCTTAGAATTCGCAGGCATGGTGATGGTAAACTTCTGTGTGCCGCCTTTCACATCCGCCTCCTGGTAGCTGCCCACGATAAAGCCCTTGCTGTCCGCGATGGAATACTCGGTGTCGTACTTCGCGTTCGCATCCGTGCTCTTTATCACGGTCTGTGCGCTGACAGCCACCTTCCCGTCTTCATTTGCCGCATCCGTCAGGCTCAGGGCAAAGGTCTCGATCCCCTCGCGGGAGCCGCCGTCGCAGACAAGCTGCATCCAGTCGATACTTACTGCCCAGCTTTTATCTTGTACGAGCGGCGGATTATCATCCCAAAACCGGCTCTTGTCCCAACAATCCCAGATTTCTATCCGGACCGTATTGTTCCCTTCCCGCAGACAGGAAAG
>CAMWXF010000007.1 GCA_947178115.1 uncultured Lachnospiraceae bacterium | reverse complement strand
ATATATTTGCTCATATCGCAGTCGATATACCATTCTCTGGAAAGCAGCTCCGGTGGCTGGTAGATCAGGTTCGTGGTCAGAACGCGGCAGATCGTGCCATCGGCATATGCCGCATCGAAACGATCCAATCCTGCGGTGAAGAGCCCGAAGGTGGAGAACACGAAGATTCTGTTGGCCTTGCGTTCTTTTAAGGCAGATGCGACTTCCAGAACACTTTCTCCGGAGGAGATCATGTCATCTATAATGATCATATCCTTATTTTCCACACTGGAACCTAAGAATTCGTGTGCAACAATGGGGTTTCTGCCGCCTACGATCCGGGTGTAATCTCTTCTCTTATAGAACATACCCATATCCAGACCAAGCACATTGGCAATGTAGATTGCCCGGCTCATACCACCCTCATCCGGGCTGATTACCATCATGTGGTCGCTGTCTATCGTTAAGTCGCTCACATGGTTCAACAGACCTTTGACAAACTGATAAGCGGGCTGTACGGTCTCGAAGCCGTGCAGTGGAATGGCGTTCTGCACGCGGGGATCGTGGGCGTCGAAAGTAATGATGTTATCCACGCCCATATTTACCATTTCTTGAAGTGCAAGTGCACAGTCCAGAGATTCTCTGGCAGTTCTCTTATGCTGTCTGCTCTCGTAAAGGAAAGGCATGATGACCGTGATACGTCGCGCCTTACCGCCCACGGCAGCAATGATACGCTTCAGATCTTGGTAATGGTCATCGGGTGACATATGATTTTCATGACCGCAGAGCGAGTAGGTTAAACTGTAGTTGGCCACATCCACTAAGAGATAGAGGTCGGAGCCGCGCACGGACTGTTTGATCACGCCTTTTGCTTCACCCGAACCGAATCGCGGTACATCGGCTTTGAGAATATAGGAATCTCTCTGGTAACCGGAGAAGGCAAGAGAATCTTTATGCTCGCTCTCGCGCTCTGTTCTCCACTTTACGAGATAGTAGTCAACCATCTCGCCTAAAGGTCTGCAGCCCTCTAACGGAATGATTCCGAGGGAGCCTACGGGAATGGTTTCCAGATTTCTTTTTTCCTCACGTCTGGTCATGAAAAATCCTCACTTTCTGTTCATCAAGCGTTTCTTGTACATTCGGATATCCTGCCCGGTCAGTTTACAGATTTCATAGTGACTGGTTATCCGGGAAAAGATACGGTCGGAGTACCGGTTCCTTAATTCCTCTAAAGACAGATTTGTGGAGATCACGGTCGCTTTCTTTCCCATATGCCGCTCATTTAAAAGCGAAAAAAGCTGGGAAGTCACGAACTGATTAGTCAGCTCGGTGCCTAAATCATCAACGATAAGCAGATCACATTGATATAAGTCCGCATAAGTTTCCCGCAGTTCATCCCTATTCTTATAATCAAAGGAATTCTTCGATAGTAAATCAAAAAGACCGGTCGCACTGAAATAGATGACGGAATGTCCGCTCTCAATCAGTTCTTTAGCAACACAGCCGGAAAGAAATGATTTTCCCGTACCCACTGTACCATAAAAAAACAGATTATGGTAGTCAGAATTGAAATTTTTTATAAAATTACGGCAGGTGTTTACTGCGTTTCTGAAACGTGACAGATCCTCGCCGCCGTAGTATTCATAAGAAAGTGAATCAAAGTTCTCCGTCCGGAGCATCTCGCGGATATTAGACTGCTCGTAGAGAAGAGTGATCATCGCCTGTTTAAAACAGTGACATTTCTGTCCGTCCGCATATCCGGTATCTTTACAGTCCGGACATTCATAGACCGGTTCCAGATAATCGGGAGCCAGCCCGGCATCCTCCAGAAGCTGTGCTTTGCGCCCGGACAATTCCGCAAGAGAATCACGCAGATCTTCCATAGCGTCGGGATCACCGTTAAGAAGCTTTTTACCCTGTGAGACGGAGACGCTGGCCACAGACTCTTCCAGCTCGCGATAAGCGGGAATATGATCATAGACATATGCCAGTCTTTGCTCCGCATCGCGGCGGCTTTTAAACTGTTTCATCTCATATTGATGAAGAATCATATCGTATTGGGCATTTGTCAGCGACACGATGGTACTCCTTTTGGTTGGCAGGAAATTATCGAGCGCAGCTCGATTTTTTAATTGCTTAACAATTCCTGCTCTAAAACGTCGAAATCATAGTTGTTCTGTTTAAACTGATTAAATTTATTAGTGGAAGCGGATCTGGACGGCTTCGTCTTGCGATAGTGATCATCCAGTAGCTGAATATCGCTCTTGTGATGTACACCGGCCTGGTACCAACTGGTCAATATGCTGTCGGCATATTCCAAGCGATGCTTGTCCGTGGCGAGTACAGTGCGCTCACAGGCGTCATAGATGACATCGGCCGTGAAACCGTATTCTTTGATCCAGCGCGTGATATAGGAAGCCTCCGTTTGAGTCGGCGTACCGTTCTTACCGAGCGCTTTCATGATATCATAGACAATTTTGTCGTATTTGCCTGCTAACCGGGCAGCCTGTTTGGGTGTCGTTATGCCTTGCTGAGCCCAACTGATTGCCACTTTCTCTATGTATCTGAGATCTTTCTTGTCACGATCCACACAATATTGAATCAGATAGTCGATCAGATCTTCGGAAAATCCCAGCTTGTCCGAGATAAAAAGGATCGTGCGGACTTCCGCCGGGCTGAGCGTCTTCTTCAAATACTGTTCCGTGACAAAGAGGAGTCTGGAAGTTGCCTCGTCAGATTTAAATGCTTTCAGTTCATCCAGAGTATAATTAGGTTTTACGTAAGCGTCATCGTCCGCTTCCTCCTCCATATTTAATTTGGAAGAGATTGGTACGACGGAGGCAAGCGGAGCTGCCGCTGCGGCAGACACCGACGGAACAGGTGCAATGGCCGGAGTGTAAGCGGGCTGAGCAAAATCCATCAGATGTATACCGGTAACTGTCTTATTGTCGTCATATTCCAATGTCAGAAGTCGTTTCTTCTCCCAATATTTCAGAGCGCGCATAACATCTTTTTCGGTGTAATTAAACATGTCCGCAATACCGGATATACTGGTAGAGAGTCTGGCGCTCATCATGCGAATCAGATACAGATAGATCTTAAGCTGCGCATCGTTTGCGTCCTCCATGTATTCGTCGATAAAACGGTTAGAAATAACCGTAGAATCGGTATAGTTATCCTGATATATTGTTACATGACTCATTTTAACACCACCTCTGTTCCACAAGGGAACTCATTGTGCCCCTATATAGCACATGCTGAATTATAGCATAGCGGTTTTTAAAATGAAATAGGCAAACTGCCATAATCAAAACCAAGAACAAGGGTTCATCAAATGTGGATAATGTGGATAGTATACGGAAGTACCGTTAAATACAAGGAAAGTTATACATAAAAATATCCACAGAAAAGCGACGGATATTTCGACTGTTTTCTGTGGATATTGTGAATAATTATTTTCGCAGTAGGTTTTCGCCGATTTTTACGACATCACCTGCCCCCATAGTTATCAACAAATCATCCTTTGTGCAATTTTTCAGAAGAAAATTTTCAATCTCTTCAAAAGAAGGAAAGTAATAACACCGATGACCTGACTTCTCGATCTCCTGCTGCAGTGTCTGCGAACTGATCCCCAGAGTATCTTTCTCTCTGGCGGCATAGATGTCGGCGAGTACAATCTCATCGGACAGTGACAGGGCAGCGGCGAAGTCTTTTAAAAATGTTTTAGTCCTCGTGTAAGTATGAGGCTGGAACACGCACCAGATAGTGCGGTGGGGGTAATTCTTTGCGGCAAGAAGGGTTGCACGGATCTCCGTCGGGTGGTGGGCGTAGTCGTCGATAATGGTAAAGCCGTTTACCTTACCCTTGTATTCGAAGCGTCTGTCCGTGCCGCCGTAATGGAGCAGCGCCTTCGCGGTCACCTCATCGGATATTCGGAGAAGATCGGCAAGAGCGATAGCAGCTATGGCATTATAGACATTGTGCTCTCCGGGAACTTTTAAAGAAAACACTTCTTCTTTGCCGTTTCGGCGCATAAGATGAAAAGAAGGACAACCCGATGAGTCATATGTGATGTCTTTCGGATAATAGTCGTAATCGGCGCTTGAACCGTAGGTGACAACCCTGCAGGCAAGATCGGACGTGAGCTCTTCACAGTGCGGAATATCCCCGTTAATGATCAGCGTGCCGTCGCCCGGAAGAATACGGGCAAATTTGTGAAAAGATCTGCGGATATCGTCAATGTCCTTAAAGAAGTCCAGATGGTCTTCTTCTATATTAAGTATAATGCTGATTTTGGGATAGAAACTTAAGAAACTGTTAGTATACTCACAGGCTTCCGTGACAAAAAGGTCAGAAGAACCGACGCGGATGTTGCCGCCGATCGGTTTGTAGATACCGCCGATGGACAGGGTGGGATCATTATCGTTTTCCAAAAGGATCTGAGAGATCATGGAGGTAGTGGTGGTCTTACCGTGTGTGCCGCTCACGGCGATGGGTATCTTATAATTTTGCATCATCTGTCCCAGAAGCTGCGCTCTGGTAAGCAGCGGAATGTGCAGGCTGTCTGCGGCGACCATTTCCGGATTATCTGGTTTGATGGCGCTTGTATAGACTGCCACATCGATATCCTGTGTAAGATTCTCCGCGCGCTGGCCATAATATATGGCGGCACCCTGCTCTTCCAGCCGGTGGGTGAGCGGAGACGGGGTCCTGTCGGAGCCGGATATACGGAATCCTTCAGAAAGAAGGATCTCGGCAAGTCCGCTCATGCTGATACCGCCGATCCCGATAAAATATATATGAATTGGGTCTTTAAAGTTAATCTGATACATGGAAATCTCCCTATATTTCATTTTTACTAGTATTATACTCATTTCATATAAAAAAACCAATAGGAATTTGGAAAAGAAACGGATTGCCCCTTTTTTGGATACAATTTACACAATAGGATTGAGGAATTTATGTCTTATAAAAGAAGTATGTTAAAAATAAACAAATATATTGAAATGCAAAGCGAAATATTGTATATTATTAACACACTCGGAGAAGTATTGATTGAATAAATTTGTAAATAATATTCACTTTCCCTTTGAATTGTGGTATAATTAACAAACAAAACAAAATAGGCTCTTAATTTTAATATATATATTAAAAAATTTTAGGAAACAAGAGGTGATATGATGGTAAAGAAGGAAATGATTGCCATGCTGCTTGCTGGCGGTCAGGGAAGCAGATTAGGAGTGTTTACGTCAAAGGTTGCAAAACCTGCTGTATCCTTTGGCAGTAAATATAGGATTATCGACTTTCCGCTCAGTAACTGTATTAATTCAGGTGTTGATACGGTCGGCGTGTTGACACAGTATCAGCCGCTTCGACTGAACACGCACATCGGTATCGGTATTCCGTGGGATCTCGATAGGAATATCGGCGGTGTGACGGTACTTCCGCCCTATGAGAAGAGTGCGAACAGTGAATGGTATACAGGTACTGCTAATGCGATTTATCAGAATATGGATTACATGGAGAGTTTTAATCCGGAATACGTGCTGATCTTGTCAGGTGATCATATTTATAAGATGGATTATGAGGTCATGCTTGATTTTCATAAGCAGAACGGTGCCGAAGTAACGATCGCAGTTATGCCTGTTCCGATGGAAGAGGCGAAGCGTTTCGGTATCATGATTACGGACAAGGACCGCAAGATTGTAGATTTCGAGGAGAAACCGGAGAATCCGAGAAGTAATCTTGCTTCTATGGGGATATATATCTTTAATTGGAAGACGCTTAAGGATGCGTTACTCACCAATGCGGAACAGCCGGGATTAGACTTCGGAAAACATTTGATCCCGTACTGCCATGCAAAAGGTGCACCTCTTTATGCCTATGAGTTTAACGGTTACTGGAAAGATGTAGGAACATTAAATTCTTATTGGGAAGCGAATATGGAGCTGATCGACCTCGTTCCTGAATTCAATCTCTATGAGGAGTATTGGAAGATCTATACGAAAAGTGAGATTCTGCCGCCTCAGTATCTGTCTAATGACAGCGTTGTAGAGAGAAGTATCATCGGAGAAGGGTCTGAGATATACGGCAAGGTATATAATTCTGTGATCGGCTGCGGCGTAACAATAGGAGCAGATACTGTTGTCAGAGACTCCATTATCATGAACGAGACGAAGGTCGGCAGTAATTGTGAATTATATAAGTCTATTATTGCAGAGAATGTCATGATTGAGGATAATGTCAAACTGGGTGTCGGTGAAGAGGTTGAGAATGAGACCGATCCTCACATTTATAATCACGGTATTGTGGCTGTGGGAGAGAAGAGCGTTATCCCGCAGGGTGTTTCCGTCGGAAAGAATTCGGTTATTTTCGGCGTGACGAGCGCGGAGGACTATAAAGACGGAAGTCTTCCGAGCGGAAAAACTTTAATTAAGGCAGGTGATAAATAGTGAGAGCGATTGGAATTGTCTTAGCGGGTGGTAATAATCATAGGATTAAGGAACTGACACAGAAACGTGCGGTTTGTGCGATGCCGATTGCAGGCAGTTATCGAAGTATTGACTTTGCACTCAGTAATATGTCCAATTCCCACATTAATAAGGTCGCTGTATTTACACAGTATAATGCGGGAAGCCTGAACGAGCATTTGAGTTCATCCAAATGGTGGGATTTCGGTCGTAAGCAGGGCGGACTATTTGTGTTTACGCCTGCGGTAACAGCGGAGAGCAATGCATGGTACCGCGGTACGGCAGATGCCATTGCACAGAATCTGTCCTGGTTAAAGAACAGCCATGAGCCTTATGTGGTAATATCTTCCGGTGACTGTGTGTACAAAATGGATTATAATAAGATTCTGGAGTACCACATTGATAAGAAAGCTGATATCACGGTAGTATGTAAAGACATGTCACCCGATGTCAATGTTGAGAGATTCGGTACGATCAAGATGAATGAAGAGAGCCGCATTGAGGAATTTGAAGAAAAACCGGTGGTTGCTAAGTCCAATACGATTTCATGCGGTGTCTATGTTGTCAGAAGAAGACAGCTGATCGAAATGATCGAAAAGTGTGCGGAAGAAGACAGATATGACTTCGTTAAGGACATCTTGATCCGATATAAAAATATGAAACGAATCTTCGGATATAAGATCAAGGACTACTGGAGCAATATTGCCACGGTGGAAGACTACTACAAGACGAATATGGATTTCCTTCGTCCGGAGATCAGAGATTACTTCTTCAGACAATATCCGGATATTTATTCTAAGGTAGATGATCTGCCGCCGGCAAAATACAACGTGGGAGCGAATATCAGAAACAGCCTGATTTCCAGCGGATGTATTGTGAATGGTAAGGTTGAGGATTCCGTGATTTTTAAGAAGACGTATATCGGTAATAACTGCTATATTAAAAATTCCATCATTTTAAATGATGTGTATATTGGGGATAATACGCATATTGAGAATTGTATCGTGGAAAGCAGGGGCACGATACGTGCGAATTCCTACCACAGAGGTGAGGACGGAATAGAAATTGTGGTAGAACATAATGACAGATATGTAATTTAATGGTATGATGGAAAGGCGGTTGCTATAATCGATAGAAATATTGTGTAAGAGGCATGGGCGCTATTAACTAAATGTTTATTACAAGCTACGTGGCTTGATGAGTATGACTTATGTGGAAAAGCTTGTGAAAACCGACAGGTTTCTGTTCGGTATCATATGATAAGGAGGCTGAGCTTCATGAGAATTACTGATGTCCGCGTGCGTAAAATGACTCAAGACAGCAAAATGAAGGCAATCGTCTCGATTACCATAGACGATGAATTCGTGGTTCATGACATTAAAGTAATCGAAGGTGAAAAAGGTCTTTTCATTGCAATGCCAAGCAAGAAGGCTAATGATGGTGAGTATCGGGATATTGCACATCCTATCAACTCAGATACCCGCGACAGAATACAAAAGATTATTCTGGAAAGCTATGAGAAGGCGCTTTTAGAATCTGATGATGAGTAACAAATGCAGTGTGGAAAGAAGAAAAAAGGACGCGGAAGCGTCCTTTTTTATGTCTTTCTGAAACAATTCTTGTAGGAATGGAAAAATATTGATAGAATAAGAAACAGTCAATATTATTGCCGTACCTGCGGCAGCATGGAGAATCGAGGTAGCTATGTACATCATCGTAGGTCTGGGAAATCCGGACAGGCAGTATCAGAATACAAGACATAATATCGGTTTTGATGTGATCGATGTCATTGCCGATAAGAATAATATTAACGTGAAGGAGCGTAAGCATAAGGCGCTTATCGGTAAGGGACTCGTTGGCGGACAGAAGGCAGTCTTAGTTAAGCCCCAGACATACATGAATTTGAGTGGTGAAAGCGTCAGGGAAGTCATAGACTTTTATAAAGCAGACGAAAAGAGCGAGTTGATTGTGATCTCCGATGATATTAGTCTGGATGTGGGGCAGATTCGCATTCGGAAAAAGGGAAGCGCCGGCGGGCATAACGGACTGAAGAATATCATTCTGCATCTTGGACATGATGAATTCCAGCGGGTAAAGATGGGCGTGGGACAGAAACCGGAAGGCTACGACTTAGTGGATTATGTATTGGGACATTTTCCCAAGGAGGAACGGGAAATCATGGATGAGAGCGCTAAGCGCGCGGCGGATGCCATTGAAGTAATGATCGCAGAGGGTGCGGACGCGGCGATGAATTTGTACAATAGCGCGAAACGGAAAGAACAGCATGGAGGTAAGATGTGAGGGCTTTACTTGCTCCCTTGGAAGAATTGGGAGAATATGAAGAAATAAAAAAAATGCTTATAAAAGACCGGGCTTCCGTGGCACTGAGCGGGTGCGTAGACTCGCAAAAGCTGCATATGATCTATGGGATAGGCGAGGAATTTCGTTATAAAATGATCGTGACTTTCAGTGATCTGCGGGCGAAAGAGTTATATGAAGATTATAAGTTTTATGACAGAAATGTCATGTTGTATCCGGCCAAGGACCTGATCTTTTTTCAGGCGGATATCCACGGTAATCAGCTGACAATGGAACGAATCAGATGCCTGCGGCGACTGATGGAGGGCAGACCCACTACGGTGATCACCACCTATGATGCCCTGATGGCGCCGCAGCCGCCGATCGATGCGTGGAAAAAGCATGTAATACATCTGGATAAGCGAAGCAGCATAGATGAGAGTGAGCTGGCGGCGCGTCTCGTGGAGCTGGGATATGAAAAGAATTATCAGGTGGAAGCGCCGGGGCAGTTCAGCATTCGTGGCGGTATCGTTGATATTTTTGATCTGACAGAAGAAAATCCTTATCGAATCGAGCTTTGGGGCGAAGACGTGGAGTCCATACGCAGCTTTGATATTCTGAGTCAGCGTTCCATAGAGCAGTTGGAGTCAGTTACGATCTATCCTGCAACAGAACTAATTTTGTCAGAAAATGAATTGCGGGATGGACTTAAGAAGATTCAGGAAGAGTGTAAGAAACATACGGCTAAGCTGCGAAAAGAGATGAAGACTGAGGAAGCGCATCGAATCGAGACGCAGGTAAAAGAACTGGTAGAGCAGCTGCTGGAACTTGGATTGTCCAGAAATACGGTGAATTTGGAGAGCTATATACGGTACTTTTATTCGGAATTGTCAACTCTCCTCGATTGTCTGTCAGACGATGTGGAGATTTCCGGCAGGCAGGGCGCAAGCTGCGTTTTCATAGAGGAACCGCTGCGGGTTAAGGAACACGTGTCGGCGGTAGAACTGGAATTTCGGGAAAGTATGCTGCATCGTTTGGAGAAGGGTTATATTCTGCCCGGACAGATGGATATCCTCTACAGCGCGGAGAAGACGGCTGGGAGGATCACGAAAGGCAGAGTTGTGACGCTTTCCATGATGGATGGCAGGAATCCTCTTTTTAAGGCGGACAGAAAATTTGATATTCAGACAAGGAGTCTATCTTCATACAACAATAGCTTTGAAGCGTTGGTAAAAGATCTGGCCGGTTATAAGAAAAGGGGGTATCGTATCCTGCTGCTTTCCGGTTCCAGAACGAGGGCGAAGCGCCTTGCGGAAGATCTGCGTGAGCAGGAGATCAGTGCCTTTTATACGGAAGATCCTATGCGGGAGGTGCAGCCGGGTGAGGTCATGACCTACTACGGCAGGGTGCTCAAGGGATTCGAATATCCGCTTCTGAAATTTATCGTGATCTCGGAGAGTGACATCTTTGGTGCGGAGAAGAAGAAAAAGAGGAAGAAGCTTTATCAGGGACAGAAGATCAATGATTTCAATGAGTTAAAAGTGGGAGATTACGTGGTGCATGAGAGCCACGGACTGGGGATCTATCAGGGCATAGAGAAAGTGGAAGTGGATAAGATCGTCAAGGATTATATGAAGATCTCTTATCGGGACGGCGGGATTCTCTATGTGCTTGCCACAGGTCTGGATGTGATTCAGAAATACGCTTCTGCGGAGTCAGGCAGCAAACCTAAGCTCAATAAACTGGGTACGCAGGAGTGGACTAAGACCAAGTCAAAAGTGCGTACCGCGGTGGACGAGGTGGCGCAGGATCTGGTAGAACTGTATGCGGTCAGACAGCAGAGTCAGGGCTTTAAATACGGGCCGGATACTGTCTGGCAGAGGGAATTTGAGGAGATGTTTCCTTTTGAAGAGACGGAAGATCAGGTGAATGCCATCGCTGCCACGAAGGAGGATATGGAGAGCAGCAAGATCATGGATCGTCTGATCTGCGGTGACGTGGGGTACGGCAAGACGGAAATTGCGATCAGGGCGGCATTCAAGGCCGTGCAGGAGGGAAAACAGGTAGTATATCTGGTGCCCACTACCATTCTTGCACAACAGCACTATAATACTTTTGTGCAGAGAATGAAGGAGTTTCCGGTACGGATAGATCTGCTGTCGCGTTTTCGGACAACGGCGGAACAAAAGAAGACAGTGGCAGACTTGAAGAAAGGCATGGTGGATATCGTGATCGGTACTCATCGTGTTCTGTCTGCGGATGTGCAGTATAAGGATCTGGGGCTGCTGATCATCGATGAGGAACAGCGTTTCGGTGTGGCGCATAAAGAGAAGATCAAGAAGATGAAGGAAAACGTGGATGTGCTGACGCTGACGGCGACGCCGATTCCCAGAACGCTGCACATGAGCCTGATCGGCATTCGGGATATGAGTGTGCTGGAAGAGGCGCCCGGGGACAGACAGCCGATCCAGACTTTTGTCTGCGAGTACAATGAAGAATTGGTGCGGGAAGCGATCGTCAGGGAATTGTCCAGAGAAGGACAGGTATACTATGTCTATAACAGGGTAAATAACATTGCGGATATTTCCGCCGCGATCCAGAAGCTGGTGCCCGAGGCAACCGTGGCTTTTGCACACGGTCAGATGAAGGAGAGCGAGCTGGAGCGGATCATGTATGATTTCATCGACGGAGAAATCGATGTGCTGGTATCCACTACGATCATTGAGACCGGACTGGACATTTCCAATGTAAACACGATGATCATTCATGATTCCGATCAGATGGGGCTGGCGCAGCTCTATCAGCTCAGAGGGCGCGTGGGGCGTTCCAACCGGACAGCCTATGCTTTTCTTATGTATAAAAGGGATAAAATGCTCAGGGAAGTGGCGGAGAAACGCTTGGAAGCAATCAAAGAGTTTACCGATCTGGGCAGTGGATTTAAGATTGCCATGCGGGATCTGGAAATACGAGGTGCGGGTAATCTGCTGGGGGCAAGGCAGCATGGGCATATGCAGGCGGTCGGTTATGATCTGTACTGCAAGATGCTAAATGAAGCGGTTAAGAGCCTGAAAGGTATTTCGACGATAGAAGATTTTAATACAAGCATTGATCTGGAAGCGGACGCATACATTCCGCCTTCCTATATCGTAAATGAAGCGCAGAAACTGGATATCTACAAGCGTATCGCGGGAATTGAGAACGAGAAGGAATGCGATGACATGCGGGAGGAATTACTGGACCGCTTCGGCGAGATTCCGAAGTCGGCGGAAAACCTGCTTAGAATTGCGCTGATGCGTTCTCACGCGCATAAACTGTACATGCCGGAGGTAAAGGGTAAGGACGGTTCCATCCGTTTCCTGCTGCGGATGGATGCCCCGATCAGGGTGGAAAATATTCCGCAGCTTCTGAATGCTTATGAGGGCAGGATGTCTTTTGAGCCGAAAGGAACGCCGATGTTCAGGCTGCGCTATCGGAAATGCGGCGTGGTTGAGAAGGACGAGGAATTGCTGCTGGCACTGACGGAGGCGGCACTTTCTGATATGACAGAGCTGTTGCTGGAGTAGATGACGATTTCGGCTGTTTTATAGAAAATTTATGATGCCGCTATCGGAAATGCGGCGGAATGGAGAGTGCTATGATCTACTTGGATCATGCGGCGACGACAAAGACTGCGCCGGAGGTTGTGGAATCGATGCTGCCGTATTTCACGGAATGTTACGGCAATGCGGGAAGTATATACAAGTTGGGCAATGAGAGCAGGATGGCGGTTATCCGGGCAAAGGAGACGATTGCCGGGACGCTTGGCGCGGAAGCGAATGAAATTTATTTTACATCGGGCGGAACGGAATCCGACAACTGGGCGCTTAAGGCCGTTTATGAGGCTTATCGGGACAAGGGAAGACATATTATTACGTCTAAGGTCGAACACCATGCGGTGCTGCATACATGTGAATATCTGGAAAAGCAAGGGGTCGAGGTCACGTATCTGGATGTGGACGGTGACGGATTGGTGGATGTAGAACAGCTGAAACGGGCGATTCGACCCGACACCATTCTGATCTCGATAATGTATGCCAACAATGAGATCGGGACGCTCCAGCCGGTCAAGGAGATCGGTGAGATTGCCGCAAACCATGGAATCTTGTTCCATACCGATGCGGTACAGGCTTACGGACAGCTGCCCATTGATGTGGCAGCATGTCATATCGACCTGCTTTCCGCCAGCGGACATAAGTTCAACGGACCAAAGGGAGTGGGATTTCTTTATATTAGTAAAAAAGCCAAGATCCGCTCTTTTATGCACGGCGGGCAGCAGGAACGAGGCAGACGTGCCGGTACCGAGAATGTACCGGGAATCGTGGGGCTGGAAGCGGCTGTGAAGCGCGTGTATTGCAGTGTGGAAGACTCTTTTGATGAGATAAAAAGAAAAACGCAGGAGGAGAAATGTTCCTGTAGTTTGATTGCAAAAAGGGAAAAGGAAATCGAGCATGAGAGAATGCTGCGGGATTACTTAATCTCTCGGATTGAGCAGGAAATACCCGGCGCAATGCTCAATGGGCATCGCACAAAGCGACTGCCGGGGAATGTGAATTTCAGCTTTCCGGGAGTAGAGGGAGAGTCAGTGCTGATCATGTTAGATATGCAGGGGATCTGTGCGTCAAGCGGGTCGGCATGTACTTCCGGTTCTATTGATCCGTCACATGTATTGCTGGCGATCGGACGGTCACCGGAGGAAGCGCGCAGTGCGATTCGGTTGACGCTTGGCGTGGAGAATACGAAAGAAGAGATGGATATTGTGGTGGGGGAGTTGGCGCGGATTGTCGGCAAGATTAGGGAGAGCCGGTTGTAAGGCCGCTCCTTGGTCAAAAACATAGGCGGTGGATGGGTAGCTTCATCATTATACTTTGTACATTGTGCAAGATTCCGGGAGTAAAAATATATGGATGTAATATTCAATAGAGTCCAGATTATCGGACTCTATTTTTTGTATCCTTATACCAGAACAAAAGTTCGAGAAAAGGTAAAGGAGACAGATATTATGAAAGGATATGCAGTAGAGAGCGGTTATATGGGATATGTTGACGGAGAGTATATGCTGTTTGCCAGTGAGACAGATTATGCAGATTATGTGGAAAAATAGGTCGCGGTCGGGTTATTGCCATATGATGACCGAACATAGTAGCAGGAAAATGAAGAAATATTGTTTCGGATATTGCGGTGACTATCCTATATACAGTAAAATAAAACAATGTATAGGAAACATTTGATATAGGAAAAGAGGACGAACCTTGAAGAGACAAGGCATTGTTTTAGGGATAGCAGCCGCAATGGTCATTGTGCTTGTAGGCTGTGGCGGACAGGAGTCTTCCGTTGAAGAACAAAATGCTGAC
>CAMWXF010000006.1 GCA_947178115.1 uncultured Lachnospiraceae bacterium | reverse complement strand
ACTTATAATACTGATGACCAGAGGTACTGCCTTGACTATGACCTTGAAGATGTAACGAAGGCAGCTAAATACTATTATCGTTATTATTTAGATTCTGAAATATATGTGACAGATGATTTCAATGATGAAACAGAGACCATTGAAGAGAAAAAATATTCTGTATTGAACTATGAGATGATTGATGCAGAAATGGAAGCGGCGATCCAGAATGATACGATGGATTATAACGATAACAACGTATTGTCGATTAAGGTTAATGCCAAGGATTCAGATAGTGAAGACGCAGAGGAGCTTAAGGTAGTCAAGAAAGCCACAGTGGATTTAAGTGCACTTGGCGGTTCTAAGGAAGCTGAGATCGATCCGGAGCTGTTGGCGATTTCTATCGCGGTAAAACAGGGTACATCCGCAGGCGAGAAGACACTTCCGATCACCATAGAGGATATATATGGTAAAGAGCATAAGACGGAGGCTAAGGTTACGGTTGTGAACCGCAATAAGGGTTCTGACTTCGACTGGGATGAGGCAGTAGTTTATTTCGCAGTGACGGACCGTTTCTTTGATGGTAATGCATCGAATAACGAAGGCAACGCGCCGGGCAGTTATGATAAGAACACAAACGATGGTTTGAACTCCAGCTATCACGGCGGTGACTTTGCGGGTCTGACCCAGAAGTTGGATTATCTGCAGGAGCTGGGCGTTAATACGATATGGATTACGCCGATCGTGGAGAATCAGACAGTTGCGAACAGCGTTAATGACTCTGAAGTTACAGAAGCATGGGGTTACACCGGTTATTGGGCGAAAGACTTTACGAAGCTGGATTCCCATCTCGGAACAGAGGCTGAGTTCAGCGCTTTACTGAATGCCGCTCATGCGAAAGGCATGAAGGTCATGGTAGATGTGGTGCTCAATCATACCGGTTATGGTAAAGAGATCACGGATTACTATAACACGAACTTTAAGAACGAAGACGGCGATGTTATCAGGATGCTGAGGGATGATGAGGAGGCTATAAACGGACACGATCAGAAGAGCTCCCTGTCAGGGCTTCCCGATTTCCGCACTGAAGATCCGGAAGTGAGAGAACTGGTTGTAGAGTGGCAATCTAACTGGATCAGCAAATATCCGATCGATTACTACCGTGTAGATACGGTAAAACATGTGGACGATACAACATGGTCGGCATTTAAGAATGCGTTGACCGAGATCAATCCCGATTTCAAGATGATCGGTGAGTGGGCAGGCGCAGGTTACGCAACAGATACAGGCATGCTGGATACGGGACGTATGGACGCACTGCTTGACTTTGACTTCCCGAAAGAGGCGGCTGACTTCGTTACAGGCGATTTGTCGGGCGTAGAGGGCTTCCTGTCCGCGAGAAACGGAGCCATTGATAATACGGCGTCTCTGGGATCGTGGTTAAGTAACCATGACCAGAAGGGATTTGTAAAGAGACTGACGGAAGAAAAGAAAGTAGAGGAAGAATACGCTAAAGATCTTGCATTGGTAGCAGCCTCCCTGCAGCTTACAGCTAAGGGACAGGTATATATCTATTACGGCGAGGAAATTGGCGTAAGTGACGGTGAGGAGAATTATCCGTACCAGTCGAACCGTAGAGATTTTGCCTGGGAGAAAGTAAAGGATGACAATAAAGCGTTAGCACACTACAAGAAGATGATCTCAATCCGTAACATGTATTCCGAGGTGCTTGCGAAAGGTACTCGTGAGACGATCAGTACAGACAACAGACTGGATGTCTTCAAAAGAAGCTACGGCGGCACAACGCTGACGATTGCACTGAATATTGATAATCAGGAGAAGACATACACGCTGACTGGACAGGCTCCTAACACAGCATTAGTAGATTACTACAGCGGTAAACAGTTTGCTGTGGATGCGAGCGGTAATGTCGAAATCACGGTTCCGGCAGCAGCAGACGGCGGTACGGTAGTGCTCGGAACAGAGAACTTTAGAATTGATCTGCCGGCAGATGGCGGTATGCAGATCAAGAGTATTCCGGATCAGACTTATACTGGTTTAAGCATCAAACTTCCCGAAGATGTACTGCAGGTATATGCTGGAACGACCAGACTGACAGCAGGTGTTGACTATACTGTCAGCTATAAGAATAACAAAGCGATTGGAACAGCAACTGTTACGATCAAAGGTAAAGGCAACTATAAAGATTCAGTGACAGCACAGTTCAATATCGTACCGAAGAATATTGCCGCTGATGATGTGGTGATTACCTACAATGAGTATGTGAAAGACAACGGCAAAGAGCAGAAACCGTTATCTAAGATTACTTATAACGGTAAGAAACTCACAACAAAGGAATATCAGGTAAAGTATTATAAGAAAAATGATTCTACGCCATTGACGGGTGTCAAGGAAGCCGGCGAATATCAGATGGAGATCACCGGTTTGAAGAGTTATACGGGTAAGGCTGTTAAGAGTATCTTCGTGGTAAAAGGCAATCTCATGAATACGATGAAGATTACACTTAGTGCTACGGGTATGAGCGGCAATTCCATCAATTATACCGGAGAAGAAATTGAACCGACAGTTGAAGTGAAGAACGGAAGCGATCCGGTTGGAACAGAATGTTATACAGTTTCCTATTCGAACAACAAATCTGTAGGAACTGCAAATGTCATCATCACCGGCGTATCAGAGGAGGGTTACTTCGGCAGCGTAACGAGGACCTTCAAGATCAAAGGTAAGGAGTTAGCTAAGGTGGCTCAGGTAGATACGAAGAGCTGGCAGACGGCGGTACCTATTGATCCTGTTACAGGAAACGCGCAGCAGCCTAATGCAGTACTGGCGCCTAAAGGTCAGAACGGAAGTCTGACTAAGGGTAAAGAATATACGGTAAGCTACAGCAATAATACTAAGCCTGGAACGGCGACCATGATATTCACGGGTAATGGAGAATATGGTTATACAGGCTCCGTTAAGAAGACCTTTAAGATTACTGCGATTGCATGGAAACAGGACGATCTGGGTAAGAATCTTATGATTACCGTGAATCAGGATGTTCCTTTCTCCAAGAAAGGTGCGAAGGCAGGCGTTATCGTAACCTATAAGAACAAGAGACTGACAGAGGGTAAGGATTATAAGCTGACCTATAGCAATAATAAAGCTTTAGCGGATGCAAATGCAAATAAGAAACCTTCTGTGGCTGTTACCGGAATGGGCTCCTTCTCCGGTAAGGTCAATGCTGGAACCTTTACGATCGTGAAAGCGGATTTAGCAACGGCAGGAATCACAGTGACAGTTCGCGATGCGATATATTCGGATCAGAACGGCAACTTCAAATCAAAGCCTGTTGTGAAAGATGCCGACGGTACAATACTTACGGAGGGGGCTAATAAGGACTATACCTTGAAGTATTATGCTAAGGTGAATGGCGAATGGGTAGACAAGACCGAGGCGGACGAGACGCTGGATGCGAAAACTTCTATGAAGGTCGAGGTAATCGCAGTGGATTCAGACAACTGCAACTACACCGGCTCAACTTATAAAGAGTACAAGGTTGTAGCGAGAAGTATCTCCAAAGCGACCATTATCGCTAAGGCCCAGACATATACCGGTAAAGCGATCACCTTAGATGCATCAGACTTCTCTAAAGCTAAGTTTGGTAAGGATACGTTGACATACGATGTCGATTATGAGATCGTACCTGGAAGCTATGAGAAGAATGTCAACAAGGGTAACGCGACAGTTACGATCAGAGGTAAGGGCAATTATGGTGATGAGAAGAAAGTTACTTTCAGAATCACATCATCCGGTATGAGATGGTGGTGGAATCTGTTCTCATAATCATGATAGCTGAGAACTCCTACAAATAATAAGTAGTAACGCAACGGGCAGATCATCTTAAGAGGTGGTCTGCCTGTTTGTTTGCACAATACAAAGAGTTGTTATCAATTGCTGGAAAAAGAACTGTCGTCCACAATATCTTGATAGGACATGCCTGGTTATCGATATTTTGTCTCCACATTTTCTACATTATATTTTGCTAAAAAACTTGTACCATCTTACTTTTTATGCTATGTATAATTTATTGGCTATTCATGATTCTGTTTTATCTTGTTATTCTCAGGCTGCGTCTTCTGTACCGCCGGCCGTCTTAAAGAAAGGCACTTCTATGACCCGTACTAATGCCACATCTGCATTCCTGTCTACTACCCATACCCCTGTCTCTGCCCGTCACAGGCATCGTGTTAACTGGCATGAAGCCGCAGCATGCGCCATAGAAATCGAATTACGCGATTATGCGGATATGCTGCAGTTCCTTACGGAATACATTCTGGGCAGAAACAGCTACCGCATCGATCTTCTCGTCATCAGGAAGCTGTCCGATTACGTTATCCCTAAAAATATTGCCTGTATTTTCAAGGCTTATAACATTTTTGAATTAAAGGGCATCCATTCGTCACTGACAGCCAACGCCTACTACAAAACAATCGGATATGCTGGAATTTTAGTTGACCAGCTAAGCAATGCCGGTTCGAAACGATATACCTCACTGGAGGTCAGTATAACATTCCTGACATTCCGCTATCCGCGGAAGCTGATAAAGCATTTAACGGTTGAACGGCATTTAACAGTTGAAAAAACATCTAAAGGGGTATATCATATCAGTATAGAGACATTTGATGTACAGATTATCGTTACACATGAACTGCCGCCGGAAGACAATCTCTATCTGTGCTGCCTGACCAATGACCTGAAAGACAGGGGCTTGATCGATAGGCTTGCAGATGACTATACCAGGCATCAGAATCAGGATGTCTACAGGAAATACTTAAACCAGCTAACTACTGCCAATATCAAAACGGAAGGAGAACTACCTATGGTATGTGAAGGACTTTTTAATCTGTTTGGAACAAGCTCCGAGGAGATCATAGCCAAGGCCAAGAAGGAGTCGGATGATTATTATCTGCCTAAAATTGATGAGTTGACGGCATCTAATGAACTACTGTCTTCTCAACTTGCTCATCTTCAAGATCTCTTGAGGCAGAACAATATTTCCTTTGAGTAAGGTGCTTTGTAAGCCCTACTAGAGAAGTAGCTAGGTGATTAAATTCTGAGGTCTACTCTTACGGGCAGGAATAACATATCCTCCTAAATGCTTATACCATCACTCGATTTATGGTATGTATAGTCTGCAACCAGTTCATATTTCTATTTTATCTTTTTATTCTCAGGCTGCGTCTTCTGTACCGCCGGCCGTCTTAAAGAAAGGCACTTCTATGACCTGTACTAACGACACATCTGTGTTCTCGCCAACAACCTCATCCAATGCCCGCTACAGGCGCCGTGTCAACTGGCACGAAGCCGCCGCATGCGCCATAGAAATCGAGTTACGCGATTATGTGGACATGTTACAGTTTCTTACGGAATACATTCTGGGCAGAAACAGCTACCGCATCGACCTCCTCGTCATCAGGAAACTGTCCGATTGCGCTATCCCTAAGAACATCGCCCGTATTTTTAGGACTTACAACGTCTTTGAATTAAAGGGCATCCATTCATCCCTGACAGCGAATGCCTACTACAAGACAATCGGATATGCCGGAATTTTGATCGACCAGCTAAGCAACGCCGGCGCAGAACGATATATTTCGCTGGATGTCAGCATAACATTCCTGACATTCCGCTATCCGCGGAAGCTGATAAAGCATTTAACGGTTGAACGGCATTTAACAGTTGAAAAAACCTCTAAAGGGATATATCATATCTGTATAGAGACATTTGATGTACAGATTATCGTTACACGTGAACTACCGCTGGAAGACAATCTCTATCTGCGCTGTCTGACCAATGACCTGAAAGATAGGGACTTGATTAACCGGCTTACCGATGACTATGCCAGACATCAGGGACAGGATGTTTACAGGAAATACATGAACCAGTTAGCAGCAGCCAATATGAAAACGGAAGGAGAATCACCTATGGTATGTGAAGGAATTTTAAATCTGTGTGGAACAAGCTCTGAGGAGATCATAGCCAACGCCAAGAAAGAGTCGGATGATTATTATTTGCCTAAAATTGATGAACTGACTTCTCAGATAGCTCATCTCCAAGAACTCCTGAGGCAGAACAATATTTCCTTTGAGTGAAACAATTTTTAATTATAGAAAAGCTCCAAACAAGCTCCACGCAAGGGATATTTAGTTGATGAAAAACAGGAAGTTTGGTATAATCTAATGATTAGAATATAAAGCTTTTATTGCCGCTGAAGGGATGAATAAAGGTTATGAAGAGTAATATGGTAAGGAGAACGGTGCTTATTGTCAGTAGAATGCTGTTCTTATTGATAGTATGTGAGATTATTACTTTATGGTTGAACCGGCAGTTTTCCGAGTCTTGGAAGATACTACTGTATGATTTGCAATCCGGGTTTATTAATCCTGGAGAATATTTTTTAAAGTTTATTCTTATATTTGCTGTTTTTGCGCTGTTTTATTTTTTTTATATTGCATGCAACAAAGAAGGTTTTTCTTTTGAATGGCATGTGAGAATTGGGAAAAGAAAACCGCATGTTTTTATCTGGAAAGGCTATTGGGTTATATTGGTCTGGATATGTGCCGGATTTCTTGGACTGACATTAATCATATATAATGGTCTGGTAAGTTCCGGTAAGCATAATTTATGGGAAGGAAGCACGGAGATAGGTCATTCCTTCGGATCCGTTGAGCGCAGTATATATACGGGCTGCCTTGAGGCTTTTTTGGCGAATTATGAAAGAGGGTACAGAACATTTGAAGTAGATTTGGAGATTACAAGCGATAATAAAGTGGTTTTGCGGCATGATTGGGATCAGCCGATACAAGAAGGTGTTTCCTCAGACAATATACCGACACAGGAGGAATTCTTATCTATTCCCATAAAAGGAAAATACACGCCATTATCATTTCAGGATTTGTGTTTGATCATGCAGGAGCATCCGGACATCTGGATCGTAACGGATACGAAGTATCCGGATTGGGAGAATGTAATAAAGCAGTTTACGATTATGGTCCAGACGGCGGAAGAATGCGGCGCGCCGGAAGTGCTGGACAGGCTGGTTGTACAGATCTATAATCCTTCAATGTATGACGCTGTAATGCAGGTGTATCCTTTCAGATCATTTATTTTTACAATGTACCAGTATTGGGATGGAACACCTGAACAATTTACGGAAATATGCAGATGGAGCGTAGAGCATGATGTTGATGCGATTACAATGCCATATGAACGTGCAGAGGGTGTAATTCTTGAAATAGCGAAACAATATGAGAGGGACGTATATGTGCATACTTTAAACGATGCCGAAGAGGCAAAGAATTTTTTGAACAAGGGCGTTAAAGGAATATATACGGACAGTATCAACCCTGAGAAACTAAAGGAGGATATAGAATGAGTTTTATAGCATTATTTTTACCTGCATGTATTTCACTGGTTATTCGACATAAAAGAAATGACAGATTAAAGTGGAGCGTACCGGAAAGCATTATAGAGTATGCCATATTGGTCTTGGTAAATGTGCTGGTATCCCAGTGTGTTATTGTATATGTGTTAGGAATTGGCGGAGTAGACATGTCTGCATTTCAGAGCTTTCCGTTCTTTACAAAATATCTGGTGATTTCTATGGCGCTTGCATGGCTGACACCTTATTTAGAGGAGATTGGACGAAAGTACATCGGCGTTTCATTTAAGGTTGAAGGTTCAAAAGATGTTCAGGATAATACGGAGCAGAATTAAGATGAAGCATAAAAAAAGCAAAGTAGTTAAGGCTGATTCTATACTTATAATAATTATTACGTTTATAGTATTGCTTTTGGTGAATTCGGTCAGGTGGGTAAATTCTGCATGGGAAGATGTGAATTTTTCTACGATTATGTTTCAGATGCATACTCCGCTGAACGGAACCAACAGTGAAATTGTGCATTCATATTTTGACAGTTGTTTACCGCGGACAATCAGAGGAACGTTGGTGATCACAGGCATCTACTGGCTGCTGAAATGTTTCGGAAATAATTTGAGCTTCTCATTTTCTATTATTTTCTTTAATTTAAAAACAAGGCTGCATGTCGGAGAAAGTAAAAAAGTATGGAAGTGGATTTATAAAATATATTTTTTGGGAATGATGGCGAGCTATTGTCTTATATGCTATATAAATGCAAAAAATATAGGAGTATTTGAGTATTTACACAATATCAGTAATAAGACGACGATCTTCGAAGAACAGTATGTTGTTCCGGAAAGCGCTATGCTTGTATTTCCGGAAAAGAAAAGGAATTTGATTCTGATTTACCTGGAATCTATGGAGATTACTTATGCTTCTGAGGATGTTGGAGGGGGCAAACCGATTAATTATATTCCGCAATTGACCAAACTTGCTCAAAACAATGTCAGTTTTTCCGGTAGCGATCAATTGGGCGGCGGGATCGTGTGCCGGGGATGTGAGTTTACAATGGGGGCAATTGTCGGGACTTCATCAGGGGTGCCGTTTAAATCTATGATAGCAGGCAATTCTATGTCAGAGTATGCGCAATTTCTTCCCGGGCTTATTACTTTAGGAGATATTTTAGAATCGGAAGGATATTCCAATTATTTTCTGTGTGGTTCGGAAGCGGAATTCGGCGGGAGAAAGCTATTCTATGAGAAGCATGGAAATTATCATATTCAGGACTATCTTTATGCAAAAGAGCAAGGGTACATTCCGCAGGATTATCATGAGTTTTGGGGATATGAAGACGCGAAGCTTTTTGCGATTGCCAAGACTGAGTTGGAAAAATTGGGAAATTCCGGGGAAACATTCAATTATACAATGCTGACAATAGATACGCACCATCCGGAAGGATATTTTTGTGAATTATGTGAAAATCAGTATACAGAACAATATGCAAATGCAATTGCCTGTTCGGACAGGCAGGTTAGCGAGTTTGTTTCGTGGATACAAACACAGGAATGGTATGAGAATACAACGGTAATTCTGATCGGAGATCATACCTCCATGGCACCGGACTTTTGGGATGATATAGGTGACTATGCCAGAAGAACATATAATTGTTTCCTGAATTTGCCGGAAGGAATGAGTGCACCATATATGAAAAACAGGAAGTTTACTACGTTAGATTATTTTCCGACAATTTTAGCCTCTTTGAATGTCGAAATAGAGGGGGAACGGCTTGGATTTGGGACGAATCTCTTCTCGGGGAAGCAGACATTGTTGGAAGAACTTGGGAAAGAATACTCGAAGGAGCTTGCAAAATATTCAGAGTATTATGTTGAAAACTTTGAAAAGGGTAAAAATACAGAGGTTCGTTAGTGATTGAATTATTTCCCGAAAAATGGTATTCTAAATTGATATATTATTTTTATAAATAAGCAGAATATGCTTGAGGGATCAGAATGAACCGTAAAATGAAAGTGATTGAAGGCTACTGGCTGCTCTTCACGGATCTGGTCAGTATTGCCGTCTCATATATTATTGCAATTTTAATACGTTTTCATAAATTCAGATGGGTAGATGAGCCGGAGCTTCATTTTCTGGTATTCATCTGTCTTCTGTTGTTCTGTACGGTCTACAGCTTTCTGTTTGACTGGAACAGAGAGTTCCTGAAGCGGGGAATCCTCGTTGAGTTCGTAGCGGTTATCAAATTTAATATTTTTATGGAACTGGCGATTCTGGCATTTTTATTTATGCTGCAGCGAAGCGCAAGTATTTCACGTCTTGTCATGGGATATTTTGCGGTACTGGATGTTTTTGTAGTATGGGGTGTAAGGATAGGGATGAAAAAGGCGCTGCGCATCTACTTTACCGCCAAGTCCAACATTGTAAAAATCATGATTATCACCAAGGATTCCGTGCTTAACAAGACGGTATCCAGCCTGAAAGCATCCATGGATATCAATTATGAGATCGTCGCGCTCGCCTGTGTGGATGCGGATCGTAAAGGCGTGATGATAGACGGGGTCAGGGTAAATGCCGACGGACAGGATGTACTTGATCTGGCGAGACAGATTCCGCTTGATGAAGTGTTCATCAATCTGCCGGAAGAAGACAAGGAGTATGTAAAGCATATCATCTATGATCTGGAGTCCATGGGGATTGCGTGCCATTATAATATCGATATCATTGAACGTCCTCAGAAAGAAGTCAGAGTGGGCAGCTTCGCGGGTTATACGGTGGTGACGTACTCGATCAATCATGTTGATTACAGACGCATGGCGGTCAAACGGCTGATCGATATTGTCGGCGGGCTGGTAGGATGCGTGCTGACAGCGGTAGTCACGCCCTTTGTGGCGATTGCCATACGCGTGGATTCGCCGGGGCCGATCTTCTTCGCACAGACCCGGATCGGTAAGAACGGCAGACGTTTCAAGATATATAAATTCCGCTCTATGTATACGGATGCAGAGGAGCGCAAGAAGGAGCTGGAAGCGCAGAATGAGATGCAGGGGTTGATGTTTAAGATGGATAACGACCCGCGGATCACGAAGGTGGGTAAGTTTATCCGTAAGACAAGCATTGACGAGCTGCCGCAGTTTCTGAATATCGTGAAAGGCGATATGAGTCTGGTGGGCACGAGACCGCCCACGGAGGGTGAGTTTGAGCAGTACAATTCCCATTACAGAAGGCGTATCAGCATGACGCCGGGGCTTACCGGATTATGGCAGATCAGCGGGCGCAGCGAGATTGTGAATTTTGATGAAGTAGTGAAGCTTGATTTGGAGTATATAGATAATTGGACGCTGGGACTGGATATCAAGATATTATTTCGGACAATCTGGGTGGTTCTGACGGGAAAAGGCTCGAAGTGACGGGAAAGGCTTATATGATGGGGAAAGATAAATTCAAAGTATTGATGATCGGTCCCGACAGAAGCGTCCATGGTGGAATATCCGGTGTAGTGAATAATTATTATGAGGCCGGACTGGATAAGCTGATCGATCTGCATTATATCGGCACAATGGTGGAAGGCTCTAAGTGGGCGAAGTTAGCCTGTGCTGCGAAAGCGTATTTTAGGTTTCTAACAATGCTTCCGGGGTATGACATCGTGCATGTCAATATGGCTTCGGATTCCAGTTATTACCGTAAGTCTGTTTTTGTACGGACGGCAGGAATATTCCGTAAGAAGATCGTTATCCATCAACACGGCGGTAACTTTCCGGAATTTTACGGGAAAGAGTTGGGAGCTGCCGGCAGGCGGCGAGTCAAGAAGGTTCTCTCCATGGGAGATGCTTTTCTTGTGCTGGGGACGGCATGGAAGGATTTTTTTGGAGCGATCATCGGAGCGGATCGGATTACGGTATTACCGGATGCCATACGGATTCCTGCGGGTGGCGAGAAGCAGTACGGGGTCCATAAAATACTATTTCTGGGAAGACTGTGTAAGGCAAAGGGAATTGGCGAGCTGCTTGCGGTTATGCCGAAACTGCGGGAGAAATACCCGGATGTGTATCTGTATCTCGGTGGCATATGGGAAGATGATGAGTTAAAGTCGCGGGCGGTGTCGCTTAAGGAGTGCGTGACGGACCTCGGCTGGGTCAGCGGACCGGCCAAGCAGAAACTCCTGCAGGAGTGTGATATTTTCGTTATGCCGTCCTATTTCGAGGGACAATCGGTGTCTATCTTAGAGGCTATGACTCATGCATGCGGGATCGTGGCATCGAAGACCGGCGGGATTCCCGATATGATTATAGAAGGGGAGACAGGACTTTTTGCCAAGCCGCAGGATACGCAGACACTTGAGGAAGGTCTGTGCCGACTCCTGGCGGAACCAGAACTGTGTCGAAGACTGGGGGAGAATGCGCGCAGCAAAGCAGAGCGCGAGTTTTCCATAGAAGATAATATGAAGCGGCTTCTTGCCGTATATGAGTCAATTTATGCCGCCGATTGAGGGCGGCGGAACGGAGATTAGGTTGAAAAGTAATGAACCGCTGATTAGTGTGATCGTTCCGGTCTATAACGGGCAGGATTATCTGGCCGATTGCATTGACAGTATCGAAAATCAGACCTATAGGAATCTGGAAGTTATTATAGTCAATGACGGTTCCACCGACCAGACTTCTGCGGTGTGCGACAGTCTGCAGATGGTCTATCATAATGTACGCACATTGACGCTGGATGACAGAGGAGTCTCCGCAGCGCGTAATGCAGGAATAGAGGCAGCAGAGGGGGCGCTTGTCACTTTCGTGGATGCGGATGACAGGATTCGGTCCGATATGATTAAGATACTGTATGATTGTATGATCGGGACGCAGAGCGACGTTGCCGGCTGCAGGTTTTTCCTGTGGAGAAATGAAGATGAGTGGGAGCAGATGGCAGGAATGTGCGCACGGAGCACCAAAGTGTCGGCAGTACAGACTGAAACGTATGATGCCGGGGCATACCTGAAGAAAGAACTCCTCTGCGGTAACAGCCGGTGTTGGAGCAAGCTTTACCGCAGAGAGATCATGGAGAAAGTGCGCTTTCGTGAACAGCTCACAATCGGGGAGGACATGCTGTTTCTGGTGCAGATACTGCCTTACATCAAACGAATCGTAGAGACGACATATACCGGTTACGGATATTATCAGAATCCGTCGGGAGCGATCAACAGGGATTTTACACCGCGGTATATGGATCAGATCACATGCTGGCAGCTTGCGAGGGAAGAGATTCTGCGCATGGATGTAAGTCTGGACCCGCAGGTCACTGCATTATGGATTGTGGGAATCATGCTCACCGCAGGAAAAATTGCCATGCTTGATGCGGCAGATAGGCGTGATCATGAGAAATATATCGGGATATGCCGGGAGAATCTGAAAGAAGCGATGAAGATATCGGGGGCATATGGGAAGCTGTCTGTAGGATATCGCGTGAAAGCTGCGATATTTCGCGTTTTTCCGCATTTATATCTGTGGCTGTATCATTTTCACAAGTAAGAAGAGGAATTTTGATTTTATGGAGCAGAAACTATGTTGATTGTCAGGGCGATGGGCGGGCTGGGAAACCAGCTGCAGCAGTACGCGTTATACAGGAAGTTGGAGCATATCGGAAAAGACGTCAGAATGGATGTTTCATGGTTTCGTAATGAAGCTTTTCAGGCGACTATGGCGGCGGGAAGAGAGCTTGAACTGGATTATTTGAATCCGCTTGCCTACAAGGTGGCGACCGAGGAGGAAATACGCTCGGTTCTCGGCAGATTGTGGGAGGAGCCGGAGGGCATTGGCAGTAAGATCAGGCGGAAATTACGTCCTGCGCTGAGCCCTTTTTTTGAAGAAAACGATCTGTACCACGAGCAGGTTTTTGCCATGGATCATAAATATCTGATAGGGTACTGGGCGTGTGAGAAATATTATGCGGATATCATGGATCTTCTGCGGGCGGATATTACTTTTCCGCGAAGCGGGGACGAGGTGTTGCAGAAGCGAAACGACGAGGCCGTCCGGCAGATGGAGGAGACGGTTTCCGTCAGTGTGCATATCAGGCGGGGAGACTATCTGGATGATATAAATAAAGCTCTTTTCGGGAAAATCTGTACCGAGGCATATTACGAGAAGGCACTAGGATATATAAGAGAGAGATTTCCAGAGGCGGTATTTTTCATCTTTTCGGATGATATCCCTTATGTGAAAGAACACTATCAGGGGGAGCGGTATCGGATTATCGACTGGAACCATGGCAGAAACAGCTTCTATGACATGATGCTGATGAGCCGGTGTAAGCATAATATTTGCGCCAACAGTACGTTCAGCTTCTGGGGAGCCAGATTGAATCCCCATGATGATAAAATCATGATCCGGCCGTCCATTCATAAGAACACGCAAGTCTGCGTGCCAGAGCAGATGAAGGAACTGTGGAACGGATGGACGCTGATCACACCTCAGGGGGAAGTAGTGTGAAGTGTGTGAAGAGATAAATGGAGATTTGTAGAATGCAGAAAGCGAAATATAAGATTAGTGTGATCGTTCCCGTATACAATAAAAAAGATTACTTGGAACAGTGTATCGACAGTATTTTATCCCAGAGATACGGCAATCTGGAGCTTTTGCTTGTGGATGACGGGTCCGTGGACGGCAGCGGGGAGATCTGTGACAGGTATGCCGCAAAAGACGAGCGTGTCAGGGTGTTCCATCAGCAAAACGGCGGTCCTACGGCGGCGGTTATGACCGGAATGCGGGAAGCGGCGGGAGATTATTATACTTTTATAGACAGTGATGACTATGTCAGCAAAGACATGCTGGAGAAGATGGTGGGATGTCTTACCGGACGTGAGGGAGAAATCGTCTGCTGCAACCATGTGCTGGAGAAGCAGAAGGAGACGGTTCCGGTGATCCAACCGCTTATACCGGGGGTGTACGAGGGCGCGAAGCTGGATGAAGAAATTAAGGATAAGCTTCTCGGCAGGGAGAATCGGATTATCCCCATGTCCCGTTGTATGAAGCTCTGCGAGAAGTCGGTTTTTGAAGGCAATGAGAAATATTATGATACAACGCTTCGCATGGGGGATGATTTTAATCTGATCTATCCGGCACTTCTTAAGAGCAGCAGGATCGTTATTATGGAGGAGGCTCTGTTTTACCATTACCGTTATGTGGAGGATTCTATCGTGCATGCCTATGACCCTGACAATGCGAAGAGTATTGCCGGGTGGTATAAGGCGGTGGGACGGATCGTCCGCGAACAGAATGTTCCCGACGGAGAGGCGAAGCTTAACAGAGAATACTGTTATATGATGATGTACGTGATGAAAAATGAGCTGCGTAATCCTGATAAGAATTATGTGCAGAAAATACAAGATATTTTTATGGAGCCGGAGGTACGGGGCAGGATCATGAACACGCCGCTGTCTGTTACGAGCAGGGCGAATGCTCTTTTGTACCTGGGCATGCAGTATCCTAACAAAACACTTCTGCATATCCTGAGAATGATTGTGAAGCGGTATGATGCTTCCGGTAAGAAG
>CAMWXF010000005.1 GCA_947178115.1 uncultured Lachnospiraceae bacterium | reverse complement strand
CTGGTAGTGTTAAGCCCGGGGGTACCTACGGATACGGCATTTGTGGAAGCGTTTCGCACAAGGGGCACGCCGGTCTGGGGTGAGATAGAGCTGGCTTACAGGATAGGGCACGGACGGGTCATCGGGATCACAGGCACGAACGGCAAGACGACTACGACTACGCTGGTGGGTGATATCATGGCGGCGTATTGTAACGATGTGGATGTGGTAGGTAATATCGGCAATCCTTATACACAGACGGCCCTTGATTCTACCGAGGATACCGTGACGGTGGCGGAGATCAGCAGTTTTCAGCTTGAGACGATCGAGACGTTCCGACCGGAAGTGTCGGCGATTCTCAACATCACGCCGGATCATCTGAACAGGCACCATACGATGGAGAATTATGCGGCGGCGAAGGAAGCCGTTGCCGTGAACCAGACGAAAGAGGAGACCTGTGTGCTCAACTATGAGAATTCATACACGAAAGATTTCGGGGAAAGATGTCCCGCGCATGTGGTATGGTTCTCTTCGGCGAGAAAGCTGGAAGAAGGGTACTATCTGGACGGGGACGACATATGCAGGGCGGAGGATGGTGAGGTAGTGCGCCTCATGGATATCCACGAGATGAATCTGGTAGGCATATGCAATGTGGAAAATGTGATGGCGGCGATAGCCATTACCCAGGCGATGGGTGTACCCATGGAAGTGATCCTGTCCGTGGTCAGACAGTTTCGGGCGGTAGAACACAGGATAGAATATGTGGCAACGAAACGCGGTGTGGAATATTATAATGATTCCAAAGGCACGAATCCGGATGCGGCGATCCAGGGAATCCGGGCAATGAACAGACCGACTGTGCTGATCGGCGGCGGCTATGATAAACAAAGCGACTATGATGAGTGGATCGAGGCCTTTGATCATAAAGTCAAGTGTCTGGTTCTGATCGGGCAGACGAGGGATAAGATTGCGGAGTGTGCGAGAAAGCACGGTGTAGAGAATATTGTTCTGGCGGACACGTTTGAGGAGGCATTCGAGATCTGTGTCGGGCAGGCAGAGAGCGGGGACGCAGTGCTATTGTCACCTGCGTGTGCAAGCTGGGGAATGTTTCCGAATTATGAAGTCAGAGGGAAGCTTTTTAAGGAACTTGTAAATCGATTGGAGGATACGGAATAGGTGGCACAGAGAAACTCTTCCAGGAGAAGACAATCGAATAGTGAAAATTTTATGGATTACAGCCTGTTATTCATCGTACTGTTCCTGCTGGGATTCGGATTGGTCATGGTGTATTCTACCAGTTCCTATGAGGCCAATCTGGATTTCAATAACGCGGCATACTACTTGAAGAAGCAATTGTTTGCTACGATACTGGGGCTTATCGCCATGCTGGTGGTGGCGAATATCCCGTATCATTTCTGGGAGCGTTTTGCGGTGATCGGTTATCTTGTATCGGTGGTGCTGATTCTGTTAATTATTCCGTTCGGGCATGAGTCCCACGGTGCAAAGAGATGGCTGTACATAGGACCGATCTCCCTGCAGCCGGCGGAGGTCGCGAAGCTGTGCATGATATTGTTTCTTGCCAGTATGATCTGTACCATGGGAAAACAGATACGATACCGTAAGGGGTTCTGGATGGTTCTGCTTGTTCCCATGCCGATCGCGCTCATGTTATGGAAAATCACGCAGAATATGAGTTCGGCGATTATCGTCGTGGGGATTGCAGTGCTTATGCTGTTTGTCTCCTGTCCGGATTACAAGCGGTTCATCCTTCTGGGACTCGCAGCGGCAGCGGGTGCGGCGGCAATCGTTTTTGCTATTGTACAAATGGCGGCATCCCAGGCCGACAGTCTGGATTTCCGCGGCGCGCGTATTCTGGCATGGCTGGACCCGGAGGCTTATGCCAGCGGCAAGGGATTTCAGACCATACAGGCGCTTTACGCCATCGGTTCCGGCGGCGTGCTGGGTAAAGGACTGGGAGCCAGTATGCAGAAATTAGGTTTCCTGCCGGAGGCACAGAACGATATGATCTTCTCCATTATCTGCGAGGAGCTGGGGCTGTTTGGCGGATTTGCCGTGATCATCATGTTTATCATGTTGATCTGGCGGTTTATGGTGATCGCAAACAATGCGCCGGATCTGTTCGGAGCGCTGCTTGTGGTAGGCGTATTGGGGCATATCGCCATTCAGGTGATTTTAAATATTGCGGTTGTGACCAATACCATTCCCAACACCGGAATATCGCTTCCCTTTATCAGTTACGGCGGTTCGTCTGTAATGTTTTTACTCATAGAGATCGGACTTGTCCTAAGCGTGGCAAGGGGTATAAGGCTTAAAGATTTGTAGGGACAAGATAACTTTTATTCTTAAAACCATATAGATAGAATAGGTCATATTTTAGATTCGAGGTAAAGGAATATGGACGCTATTCGTATCTATGGGGGTAAACGTCTGAGCGGTCAGACCACGATACAAGGGTCAAAAAATGCGTCGCTGCCGATTCTTGCAGCGACACTTCTGATAAGCGGTACTTGTGAGATAGAGAATTGTCCGGACATCTCCGATGTCTATCATATGCAGCGTTTGCTTAAGAGTCTGGGGTGCAAGGTGGAGCGGGAAGGGGCGCTTGTGCGGGTGAATACCGAGAGCCTGTCAGAGTGTGACATGCCTTCGGATTCCGTGGGTGTGATGCGATCTTCCATCATGCTGTTAGGTGCGCTGCTTGCCAGAACGGGATATGTCTGTATGGAAAATCCCGGTGGCTGCGTGATCGGCGCAAGACCTATCGATCTGCATCTTCGAATGCTTCGTAAGATGGGGGTTGCGATAGAGGAAACCGGGACAGGGTTTTGTGCGGAGGCGGCCGGGCTTAAGGGTACTGTGCTGCAGATGCCTTTTGTCAGTGTCGGCGTGACGGAGAATCTGATTCTGGCGGCAGTATTGGCACAAGGAGAAACAGTCATCGAACCGGCGGCGAGAGAACCGGAGATACAGGCGCTTTGTGAATTCCTGATCAGTGCGGGTGCACAGATTGAAGGAAGCGGAACGGATCGGCTGGTCATTCACGGGGTGGAGAAACTTAATCCGGTCAGATACCGTATTCCGGCAGACCGCATTGTGGCGGGAACGTATCTATGTGCGTGCATGTGTACCGGAGGACGTGTTTTCCTAAGAAATGCGCCGGTGCATCATATGGAAAGTGTGCTGGAGACGGCTGCCTTGATGGGAGCGGCAATCGAATATGAGCTGGAGGGAATTATGGTGACCGGAAGGGATCATGAGAGTACATGCCACAGTATAACAACGGGATGTTATCCGGCATTTCCCACGGATATGCAGTCTCCTTTTATGGTGGTCATGGCCATGTCCGGGCATGATGGGCGCATAGAGGAGACCGTGTTTGAGAATCGCTTTCGCATAGTGCCGGAACTGTGTAAAATGGGAGCCGGCATTACCGTACAGGGCAGCACGGCTTATATCGACGGAAACAGCAGACTCCACGGAGCCATTGTACAGGCGGAGGAACTGCGCGGCGGCGCGGCGCTTGTGGTAGCGGCTCTGGCGGCGGAAGGTACCAGTATCGTGACAAACCGGCATTATATCGACAGAGGATACGAGGACATCGTACTCAGCCTGCGGGAATTAGGGGCGGATATAGAACTGGCTTAGCGCGGTATATAAATGACATGAGGTTTGCAGATGGCGAATAAGAAAACGGTTAGAAAAGTAAAGAAGAGTAATCCCAATCTGCGGCTTGTCAAAAACAACGACTTAGAGACGGAGAAGAGGAAAGGCGGACGGAAAGAAAAACTGCGCTTCAGCAAGAGTAAAAGGATGGTGATTCTGTCCGTTGCGCTGCTTCTTCTGCTGTTTGTGCTGGTCGGGGGATATGTATATATCATTCAAAATTATACGGTCACTACAGTGTATGTGGAAGGGAACGTCCATTATACCAACGAAGAGATTATAGAGATGGTGATGGGCGGCAGGCTTGGCAACAACTCGTTGTTTCTTTCTTTAAAATATAAGGATAAGGGAATGGAAGATATTCCATTTATCCAGACGATGGATGTGGAGATCGAAGCCAAAGACACAATTCGCATTATTGTATATGAGAAAGCGCTGGCGGGATACGTATCCTATCTGGGACGCTATGTGTACTTTGATAAGGACGGTATCGTGGTGGAGACTTCCACGGAGGAAACGGAGGGTATTCCTCAGGTGACAGGGTTGTCATTTGATCATGTGATCCTGCATGAACCGCTGCCGGTGGAGAAAACGGATGTGTTTGATGAGATACTGAATATTACACAGCAGTTGGAAAGATATTCCATGTCCGCAGACAGAATCTATTTTGATCCGTCGTATCAGGTCACGCTGATGTTCGGAGAGGCGAAGGTCGCGCTGGGAGACGATCGGTATATTGATGAGAAGATCATGAAACTGCAATATATTCTTCCTGATTTGCTCGGAAAAGAGGGCACATTGAATATGCGGGAATACAGTGAAGATACGAAATCGTACACTTTCGAGCAGGATTAAACGGAGGTTTTCATAAAAAAGCAAAAAAATGGGTTGCGAATTTGGGAAAATAATTATATGATAATCTATGAGAGTTTATGGGGAAACAGAAGGAGGAATCACCTTGCTTGAGATTAAGTCGAATGATGCTGAGTCTGCTGCTAAGATCATCGTAGTGGGTGTCGGGGGCGCAGGCAATAATGCTGTAAATAGAATGATAGACGAAGAAATAGACGGTGTAGAGTTTATCGGAATCAATACGGATAAACAGGCATTACAGTTGTGCAAGGCGCCTACACTGTTACAGATCGGCGAGAAACTGACGAAAGGTTTAGGAGCGGGAGCCAAGCCGGAGATCGGTGAGAAAGCGGCGGAGGAGAGCTCTGACGAGGTGGCGGCGGCGCTTAAGGGTGCGGATATGGTATTCGTTACTTGCGGTATGGGTGGCGGAACCGGTACGGGTGCGGCACCTGTGGTTGCCAAGCTTGCCAAGGATATGGGCATCCTGACGGTAGGCGTAGTGACCAAGCCTTTCCGTTTTGAGGCGAAAGCGCGTATGACCAATGCCTTGGCGGGTATTGATAAGATTAAGGATAATGTAGACACGTTGATCGTGATTCCGAATGATAAACTGCTGGAAATCGTTGACAGAAGGACAACCATGCCGGATGCGCTGAAGAAGGCGGACGAAGTGCTGCAGCAGGCTGTGCAGGGCATTACGGATCTGATTAACGTACCTTCCGTAATCAACCTTGACTTTGCAGATGTGCAGACAGTTATGAAGGACAAGGGTATCGCGCATATCGGAATCGGTACAGGTAAGGGCGATGACAAGGCGAGTGAGGCTGTTAAAATGGCAGTGGAGAGTCCGCTTCTGGAGACTACTATTTCCGGTGCAACGCATGTTATCATTAATGTATCCGGGGATATTTCACTGGCGGATGCCAATGATGCGGCAAGTTATGTGCAGGAGCTTACGGGTGACGACGTCAATATTATTTTCGGTGCTATGTATGATGTCAATATGAACGATACATGCAATATCACGATTATTGCTACGGGAATCGAAGAGAAGGCAAGACAGATGAGCGGACTCGGATTCAAGTCCGGCTACATAACGCCTACATCGCTGCAGGGCAAGCAGACCGTTGGGACGATGCCCGGTGCTGGACTGGGTAATTTCGCTGCCGGCGGCGCGAAACAGGCAGGCGGTATGGCAGGACAAGCCGGAGCGGCACAGCTTAAGACCATCGGCGGTATAGGTAAGACCGCAGATATCAAGAGCTCTGTCGAGGAGAAATCCTTAAAGATTCCGGATTTCTTAAGAAGTAAATAGTATAGCCGGGCATAAAATTGATTTAATGACCACAGGATAGATAGGATATCCTGTGGTTTTTTGTTGCTATCTGTCTGCAAAAATAGTGGAAATGCTCCCTGATTATGACAGAATATTCTCCGGACATTTTTTATAATAAAGCAGAAACACGGAGGTGGGATGTGTATTACAAATTATATATTGACAGTGTTTTTATCCTGCAGATGACGAGCAATCTGTATTTGTTATCTCTTGCCGGACGGATTCTTAAGTGTACTGCCACGCACGGACGAATCCTGATGGGAGCGGTGCTCGGAGCATTGATGGTCTGCGGGGCGATATCGGTGCCGCTTAGTACGGTGGGAATCCGGATACTTATAAGCGCGGTCCCTGTCAGTATGTGCATGCTATGTGTTACTTTTAGAATCTGTCATAAGAGAAAGTTAATTCACGCAAGCTTTGTGATGGCAGGCTGTGGTTTTTTTTTAGGCAGTACCATGATATGGATTCTGAATCGATTGAGAACGGCTCTAAAAGGAAATGTGAGCCTTGCGGTTACACTTGTTACAGGATATCTGTCATATCTCATTCTGTTAAAAATAGTCGCATTCTTAAGGCGAAAAAAGGAGAACAGTCTGAAAAAGGTAGTGATCCGAGTGCCGGAATCAGGCCGGGATATCCCGGTCAGTGCGCTTCTTGATACGGGTAATCATCTGACAGATCCGGTGTCCGGGGAACCGGTATGTGTGATCAGTGAGAAACTGGCAGGACAGATTGCAGACTGTTTCAGGCCGGAGAAGTATCATGCGGTTCCGTTTATGAGCATTGGCAGAGAAAGAGGAGTTCTGAATGCTTATGAACTGTCGGAGATCCTGATAGAAGATGAGGAACGCCATATCAGAAAAGAACATGTTATTGTAGCGGTTTGTAATACGGGAATACCGGAAGAGAGTATCTACCAGATGATACTTCACCCCCGTCTATTAGAAGACTAGGAGGAAGGAAAATGGTTTTTAAAGTGGCAATTCCCGGCAAAGTTCAATTTAAGATGATACATAAGGATTCAAGGTTCCTTATGACGAAGCAGGGAGATATTCATTACATAGGCGGAACGGAAGTGCTGCCGCCGCCCCTTGAGAGCGACAGGGAGAACGCGATCATAAACGATCTTGGCACGGAGTATGAGGATGAGGCCAAGGCGATTCTGATAGAACATAATCTGAGACTGGTGGTGTACATCGCCAAGAAATTTGATAATACGGGTGTAGGCGTGGAAGATCTGATATCCATCGGAACCATCGGGCTGATCAAATCGATCAATACGTTTAATCCCGAGAAAAACATTAAGCTGGCGACCTATGCATCGCGCTGTATTGAGAATGAAATATTAATGTACCTGAGAAGAAACAGCAAGCATAAGATGGAAGTGTCGATTGATGAACCGCTCAACGTGGATTGGGACGGAAACGAACTTCTGCTGTCGGATATTTTGGGAACGGACGAGGATGTGATCTATAAAGATCTGGAGAATGAGGTGGAGCGCAAGCTGTTGATCAAGGCAATCGCGAAGCTGACAGAGAGAGAACAGACAATCATAAGACTGCGGTTTGGACTGGGCAGCGTGGACGGTAAGGAGCTGACACAGAAGGAAGTTGCCGAATTGTTAGGAATTTCACAATCCTATATTTCACGGCTGGAAAAGAAAATTATGCGCAGACTGAAAAAGGAGATGAGTAAAGATAATTGATTTTTAGAGTCCGTGATGATATCATATGTTTAAGGTGTTCCATTTTGTGGTTAATAACTATTCTGAAATGTGAAGGTGTTTGAACAGAAGCGGTACGGACAAACATATGTGTGAGGGCGAATGAAGAAGATAATTTTAATTGTCGATGATGACAGACTGACATTATCAACAGCACAGAATCTGTTGGGAGAGATGTATAAGGTAGTTGCTGTAAACTCGGGGAAACAGGCATATAAGTATCTGGACAGACATAATCCGGATCTGATTCTGCTGGATATCAATATGCCCGACATCGGTGGGTATGAGGTTATGCGTGCGCTGCAGGCAGACAGGCGGTGGAGTAAGATTCCGGTTATCTTTCTGACGGCTGATCGCAGCGCCGAGACGGAAGTGGAATGTTTTCGCGTAGGAGCTAATGATTTTATCACTAAGCCTTTTGAGCCGCAGATCATGCTGAGCCGTATCAAGAGTACGCTGGAGCTGGACGGCTATCGGAAGGATCTGCAGCGGAGACTGGATGAGAAAACAAGAGAGATGGAACGCATCACCATTCAGGCAATTATGACGGTTGCCAATACAGTGGATGCTAAAGATGATTACACGAAAGGACACTCCATGCGTGTGGCGGCTTATTCTGAGCTGATGGCGCAGCGGCTGGGATGGTCGGAGGAGGAGATTCAGAACATATATTATGTAGCTATGTTACATGATGTCGGTAAGATCGGTGTGCCCGATGCAGTGCTCAACAAGCCTTTTCGATTAACGGATCTGGAGTTTCGATTGATCAAAGGGCATACCATCATGGGTGCAGAGATACTGAAGGACTTTAAGATGTTTCCGAATGTCAACGTGGGGGCCCAATATCATCATGAGCGCTATGACGGCAAGGGATATCCGGAAGGGCTTAAGGCGGAGTCCATTCCGCTTGTTGCAAGGATCATCGGTCTTGTGGATTCTTATGATGCCATGACCAGCAACCGCGTTTACCGGAGAAGATTAAGCGATGATATCGTGATGGAGGAATTGAGGAAAGGTAAGGGAACGCAGTGGGATCCCGAACTGGTGGATATATTCATTGAGCTGATCAAGGAAGGCGCACTGGAACAGAAGTGGATGCACGAAGACGAGATGGCATCGCCGATCTTTGACAGTGAGAAGATCTATGGCGTCGCCATGGGCAGTGAGAGTGTGCTGGAGGCGCCTACGGATTATCTGACAGGTGTCTTAAGTAAGCGCAAGGGCGTAAATGAGATTGAGATGGGACTGCGGGCTGCGGGCGGCTGCCTTATGATCCTTGATCTGGATCATTTCAAACGGATCAACCAGGTACACGGACATCTGGCAGGTGACTATGCCTTGAAGCTGACGGCGGATGTACTGCGCGAGGTGTGCAGTACGGGCGTTGTGTGCAGAACCGGCGGAGACGAATTCCTCTATTTTGCGGAAGGAATGCGCAGCAGGGATGCGGCGATCGTTATGGTGAATGAGATACTGGATGCTTTTGCCAAGAAGCAGGAAGAAGTGGACATTCTTAAGGAAACACAGTTATCGATCGGTATCAGTGTGTCGGGTTCCGACGGTTATGAGTATGAGGAATTGTATCAGCGGGCCGATAAGGCGCTGTATCACGTGAAGCAGAACGAGAATGTCCGCTATGGCTTCTTCCAGAGCACAGGTATGGTGCGCACGCCGGAGCAGTCCAAGAACGATCTGGAGACGGTAATCAATATGATCAAAACGCGCGACAGCCGCAGCGGGGCATTTCAGGTTGAGTATACCGAGTTTGCGCATATTTATGAGTTTGTTACCCGCTTCTCAGAGAGAAGCAGGCAGGAGACACAGCTGCTTCTGTTTACGCTCTTTTCGTCGGACGGCAGCGAGCTCAAGCTGGAGCGTATGGAGATTGCCATGCAGTGTATGGAGCAGGCGATCTGTAAGTCATTGCGGGGCGTGGACGTAGGCACCAGATACAGCAGTTCACAGTTCCTGGTGGTACTGATGGGAACGGATAAAGAGAATATCCACGTGGTTACGGATCGTATCATACAGAATTACTTTAAGCTGTATGGCGGCAAGGATATCACGGTGACCTTCGACGTGGCGGATTATTAATTATAGGATAAAGGCAGAGGTGGACTCTCAGGCGGTCAGATACATCCGCATGGTTTTCAGGGCGTTTTTTTCCAGACGTGAAACCTGCGCCTGAGAGATACCGATCTTGGTGGCGACCTCCATCTGCGTCTTGCCCTCGAAGAAGCGGAGCGTGATGATCTCATATTCCCGGTCGCTTAAGCGCTTCATGGCTTCACTTAAGGAGATGTGTTCCACCCAGTTTTCTTCCCGGTTCTTCTTGTCACTGATCTGATCCATTACATAGAGTGTATCGCCGCCGTCGGTGTAGACGGGTTCGTACAGGCTCATGGGAGCTTGGATGGCATCTAATGCATAGACGATATCTTCTTTGGGGACACCGATCTCATCGGCGATTTCTGTGACAGTGGGCTCCTTGGAATTAACGCGCGTCAGATGTTCTTTGGCGTAGATCGCTTTATAGGCGGTATCTTTGAGGGAGCGGGATACCCGTATGCTGTTAGCATCACGCAGATATCGGCGGATCTCTCCCACGATCATAGGAACAGCATAAGTAGAAAATTTTACATTGAGGGAACAATCAAAATTATCGATTGCTTTGATCAGGCCGATACAGCCGATCTGGAACAGGTCATCCACATTTTCATTGCTGGAGTGGAATCGCTTGATCACACTTAAGACAAGGCGGAGATTACCGTTAATATACTCTTTGCGGGCGGCCTCATCACCGGCTCCGATCCGCTTAAACAATTCTTCTTTTTCAGCATTCTTAAGGAGCGGCAGTTTGGAAGTATTGACGCCGCAGATTTCTACTTTACCCTGTATCATATAATATCCACCCTTTCCTGTAAGCCACCGGCATTTAAATTGCTTTTTATAAAGGATGTGCGAATCGGGCGGAATTATTCATGAAATTTTTAGGAAAAAACTTTGTATATTGTTTTACAAAAAGAGAGTTTTTTGGTACATTAGAAGATGAATGATCATGATTGAAAAAGTGACAGTCAGCAGCATGAAATATAGCGAGGTGAGACAGGCATGATATGTAAGGAATGTGGAGCCGGACTGATGGAGAATGACCAGTTTTGTCCTAAGTGCGGCACCAGAGTGATAAAGGAAATGAGATGTCCCGACTGCGGTGCGGTGCTGCGTGAAGGAACAAAATTCTGCCACAAGTGCGGACGGCTCATAGGGGGCGGCAGCAGGCAGAAGAAGACGGATGAAGCGGAAGATATATCTATTGAGGCGATGGAACAGAGTATTCTTTCGGAGACAGCGGCAGAGATTAAGGCCGGGCGAAACGCGGAGAGAGAACCACGCCGGACGTCTTCGTCGGCAGATAAACCGGCGAGAAGTTCCGCACCGAAAAGTGCGTCATCGCGCAGCGGATCGGAGCATGCGTCTTCCGCAAGGAGTACGTCATCGAGAGGTGCGTCGGAACATGCACCTGCGTCAAAGAGCACATCGGCGAGAAGTTCGGCGGAACGCACATCCCCATCAAAGAGACATTCATCCATTCCCGAACCGCCGCGTAAGAATAAGAAGCGGATGGATTACCGAGAGGATGACTGGGAAGAAGAGGATTGGGAAGACGAAGACGACTGGGATGAGGACGATGAGGAAGGCGTAGATGTCATTACGATCATGACAGTGATCATGGGCTGCGTGCTGCTCATTGTAGTAGCCATTCTCGGATATAATCTGTATAAGCAGTATGCTCCTAAGAATTACGGGAAAGAGTCGGAAGTATCGGAAGATGAGAATGCTGTGGACGAAGATGCGGAAGAACAGACAGAACCGGCTGAAGTGTATGAACCGGACGAGGAGCCTGCGACAGACGGAGACGGAAGCGGCACATACCAGATCAAAGTGACGGGTAAAGAAGTAAATGTGCGTGATCAGCCGAGCACCAGCGGCACGAAAGTTCTGGGGAAAGTACGGGAAGGTGAAGTGTATACCTGTTACGGCACAGCGGAGGACGGGCAGTGGTATGAGATTCGTCTGGAGGACGGTACGCCGGGCTATGTGTTCCACCAATATGTTTCCGTGGAATAGGGCGCTTTCGTGAATATATCAGGCGGCGGGGAACAGTATATATCTGTGGAATAAGAATCAGTATTATAGGAACCTTTTTGCGGGCAGATGCATTTAATAATAAAAAGCCCGGAGGGGTTCCTATGTTATTTTCTGAATTTAAGAAAAAAGAAGTGATCAACCTGAAGAACTGTCAGAAACTGGGTAAGGTGTGCGACTTTGAGTTTGATGAATGCACCGGGCAGATCTTTAAGCTGATCATTCCGGGGGAGAATAAGTGGTGCGGTCTGTTCGGCGGAAGCGATACGAATTATGTCATATGCTATAAAGATATCAAGCAGATCGGACCGGACATCATTATTGTGGATATATGCATATAGGTTCTATAGGTTTCCATAAAATAGTTGACATAATTGTAAGTTTCACATATAATTAATATGAACTGTTGTAGTAGAACTGCACGTTATTCAAAATAAAATAATGATACTGAGGAGGATATCCCTGATGAAATGCCCTTTTTGCGGTCATGAAAATACCCGAGTAATCGACAGCAGACCTGCCGAAGATAACAATTCCATTCGCAGAAGACGCGTCTGCGACGAATGTGACAAACGTTTTACGACTTATGAGAAAGTGGAGACGATTCCGCTTATCATCATTAAGAAGGACAATAACAGGGAGACTTACGACAGATCGAAGATCGAAGCGGGCGTTTTGCGTGCATGTCATAAGAGACCGATCAGCGCGGCGCAGATCAACCAGTTAGTGGATGAGGTGGAGACGGAAGTCTTCAATATGGAAGAGAAAGAGATCCCCAGCCAGGTGATCGGCGAGATCGTTATGAACAAGCTGAAAGACTTAGAGGCGGTAGCTTATGTAAGGTTTGCTTCTGTGTATCGGGAATTTAAGGATATCAATACCTTTATGGACGAATTGAAGAAGGTACTGGATAAAGAAGTGTAAGAAACAGGGAGAAGATATGACGGAACAGGAAAAAGAGATTGTGGCAAAGGCCAGTGTTCCTATGACTGTTGCCAATATTGTTCGATGGATATTTCTGGCGATTGCGCTGCTTATAGTTTTATTCCTTTTTATAGGCAATAAGATATGGGAAGGAGCGGAGTGGTATACTGCTTTTACGGGCAGGGCGTATTCCTTCCTGCTTTGGGACATTCTGCTTATGCTTTTGAGTAATATTGTGCGCATCATCTTCACGGCAAGATATAACAGGATTGTGAAGAATTTGTGACAGATATTCAGACAAGGTTAAGTGCCGGAGATGGTATGTCGATATAAATAATAGGAAAAGAAGTAACTGTTCAGAAGATGCTTCTTAACAGTTAGGAAAGGACAAATGATTGAGGAAGGCGGTGTGAGCTATGACCTTTGAATATACGGGAATGGATTGTGGACCGGATAATCCGGATATACAGAAAGCAATCTCGGATATGAAGAAAGACCAGATCTTACAGAGTTATCAATATTTTGTCGGAAATTCGGAGTATTAGAAACCCCTTGCAAACCTGCAAGGGGATTTGTTATGATAGGAGAAGATTTAATCGGGCAGGAGCCGGTCAGTCAGGGGCTTCGGGACGGAGGACGAATGGCTTTACTTGAGCGTTTTTATCCGGATGAATATTTGGATTCGGCATATGAGATTAACTATGAAAAATTATATCAGGATGGTTACCGCGGCGTGATCTTCGACATAGATAATACGCTGGTACCTCACGGTGCGCCGGCGGATACAAGGAGCATGGCGCTGTTTACCAGGCTTAAGGAGATTGGATTCGAGAGTATGCTTCTGTCCAATAATAAAGAGCCGCGGGTGAAAATGTTTAATGATAAGGTGCTTTCCCGTTATATCTATAAGGCAGGGAAACCGTCGCCGAAAAATTATATCAAGGCGATGGAGCTTATGGGTACCACGCCTGCAACTACGATGTTTGTGGGAGATCAGCTTTTTACGGATGTGTGGGGCGCGAAGAAGGCGGGGATCAGGACATGGCTGGTGAAACCGATTCACCCGAAAGAGGAGATACAGATTATCTTAAAGCGCAGATTGGAATGGATCGTACTGTTTTTCTATAAGCGGGACAGAGGACGGTATGTGAAGTTGGACAGGCGGTATCGATAAGGATGCGCGGAAACGAGGATAGAGATGAAGATTGACGGTAAAACAAACGTATGCGGATTGATCGGAAATCCGGTGGAGCACACATTGTCGCCGATGATACATAATACGCTTGCGGGGAGACTGGGGCATAATCTGGTATATGTGCCTTTTCCCGTAGAACCGGGCAGGGTGGGCGAGGCAGTCCGCGGCGCGGATGCACTGCATCTGCTTGGACTGAATGTGACGGTGCCCTATAAGAGCGATGTGATAGAGACCCTTAAAGAGATCGATGAGCTGGCGCGAAATATCGGTGCAGTTAATACGCTTGTGAGGACAGAGGGCGGCTACAAGGGGTACAATACGGATATGGAAGGACTCTACCGCGCCATGTCGAGCGAGGGCATCCGGATCGAGGGGGAGCAGATCGTACTTCTGGGCGCGGGCGGCGCGGCCAGAGCGGTAGCCTATTTGTGTGCGGTGAAGGGTGCAGAGAGGGTCTATATGCTGAACCGCACGTTTGATAAGGCGCAGACAGTGGCAGAGGAGGTCAACCGCGTAGTGGGGCGGGAAGCAATCCTGCCGATGGCGATGAAGGATTATACCGGGCTGCCGGAGGGGAAATATCTTGCCATCCAGGGGACTTCCGTGGGGCTCGCGCCTCATACGGAGGATGTTGTAATCGCGGACGACGCTTTCTATGAGAAGATCCACACGGGATTTGATCTGATCTACAGTCCGTGGGAGACGAAATTCATGCGTTTGGTGAAGGGGCACGGCGGTCATGCGTATAACGGGTTAAAAATGCTGTTATATCAGGGAATCATCGCCTATGAACTGTGGAACGATGTACAGGTGTCCGAGGAGGACGCGCAGGTGGTGTATGAGAGGCTGAAGGAGCAGTTTATTTCGAAGGATTAAGACACAACAGATGAGGGAGCATACAGCTTATAATGGATAATATTATTTTGATCGGGTTTATGGGATGCGGCAAGACGACAGTGGGAGTGAAATTATCCTATCGTCTGCGGCGTACCGTGGTGGATACGGATAAGGAGATCGAGAAGGAAGAAAAAAGAGCCATATCGGATATCTTTGCCACGGACGGTGAAGAGTATTTCAGAGACAGGGAGACTGCCTGCCTGCGGAAAATGTTAGGCAGTATGAACAATCAGATCATATCTGTGGGCGGCGGACTGCCGCTTAGGGAGGAGAACAGGGCGCTTTTGCGCAAGCTGGGGCAGGTTTTCTATCTGCGTGCGCGGCCGGAGACGATTTATGAGAGAGTGAAACATGATACGACCAGACCGCTTTTACAAGGGCCGGACCCACAGGAGAAGATTCGGGCGCTGCTGGCGAAGAGAGACGGGGCTTATACGGAGGCTGCGGACGTGATCGTTGATGTGGACGATAAGGACTTCGGGCAGATCTTATGCGAGATAGAGGAAAACGTAAACTATTTCAGAGCGAGGGAGGAATAGAATGAAATTACTTGTGATTAATGGACCGAACTTAAATTTTCTCGGGATTCGGGAGAAAAATATCTACGGCACGCAGG
>CAMWXF010000004.1 GCA_947178115.1 uncultured Lachnospiraceae bacterium | reverse complement strand
CTGATATCACAGGAACCATATTCTTTCTGGCGGAACTGCTGCTAAGAAAATGGACCAGATTGGATGCAAAATTTACGCGTTTTCTGACAATGGTTTCATTATGCGCATATCTTGTGCCGATTGTCTATTTTGTATTGTTTGCAAGCAGGTGGTTCAGTATGGCAGGACCCGTGGATAAGGTCAATCTGTTCTATTACACACCATTGACACAGTTGTTAAATACAATCGGCGGTTTTATATGGATTGGGTTGTTCCTTGTACTTTTAGCCTACAGGATGGTGCGCTGCTTTCGATGGAAATGGATATGCAGAGGCAATATTCCGGAGGAAGATGAGGTTGTTTTCAAGGCGTTTCGGGATGTCTGTGCCGAACTCGGGATTAAGGGCCGGATGTCCGTGTGTATGAATGATTCCGTTACTATGCCGTGTATTACTTATGACCATGGATATACCGTGGTCATGCCGTTATGGCGCTATACTGAGGAAGAAGCGAGAGTTATTTTCTACCACGAGCTGTGTCATTTCCGCAACGGTGATCTTATCATCAAGACGATTGGCAGTATTGTTACTCTGTTGCATGTATTTAATCCTGCGGCGCATTATCTGTTTAAGCAGATGAAAGTTGACTGTGAGAAATATTGCGACAGGGTGGCGTGTGAAAAGGGAACAAATATGTTTACCGACTCGGGATATTTTCAGGTTATCCTGAATTTATCTTCCGAGGACGGTAATCGGAACAGGTACCAGTTGTTCACGCTGGCAGAGGGAAGATCGGATTGTGAGAGGAGAGTGGAATACATGAGCGAGTATCAGAAACACGGCAGATTAAAGAGAACGACGGCAATCGCATTGAGCGCATGTTTTCTGTTAGGCAGCAGTACGACATCATTAGCGGCAGGGAACGGTGTGTTGAGTTTATATGAGGAGCTTGCGTATCGGTCAAGCATAAAGAATACATATGAGAATAGTGGTGCGGACAGTACGATAGACAGCATGACGGAGATCAGTCCGGAAAGCATAATGGACATTGCCGCCATAGAGAATGCAACAGAGGATGCCGCGGATGAGGAGATAAGACAGATACTCTCGAGAAAGTATGATTTAGACCCTGAGGATGTGGTCATGATGGGTGATGACAGTATCGAACTTTATGGATTGTTTTATAATTCTACATGGAAAATTCCCGCCGGGAAGACTTATGTGTCTGGTGGGTTTAGACATAGCGTGGGTGATTATGTGGTTCTTACCGTAGTGGGAGAGCCTGATGATATTGAATATGAGATGGGAATCAAGGATCCGGATAACATCATGTGGTATGTGGAAGGAAGCGGTATAACAACACAAAGATTTGATATCGTGATGGACGGCAGACATTATTTATATATCTATAATAAGAGCGAAGAAGAGGAACTGCGTGCAGATATTATGTTAAATAGACATTTAGCGAGTGAGGAAGAAGCGGAGTAATACTCCGATGGGAATAGAAGAGAAGACGGCAGAAACCGCGTGATTGGGCGCGGTGCTGCCGTTTTCTTATGCTATGGGCCATATTCCCGATACAACTGCTTCCGATATGCCGGATCAGACAGGGCGCGCGTCATTTCCTCCGCTTTACCGGACTCCGTGAGTCTCTGCATCAACTGCAGGGCTCTGTTCTCGCCTTTGGTAAGCCCTTCCTCAAGGCCCTCGGCATGGCCGATCTCGCGCCATTCCTTCCGTTCGCTTCGTATGTGCTTCTCCTCATCGTACTCAAAGATGCTCACCGCTATCGCCTCCGCCCGATTCTCAGATAAAAAATCCGAAAGTATTCCGTTTCTGATACAATGATCTACTGCCTGCTCCACTGCTTCTGAAAAAACCATTTCCTTTGCATAAGTCCTAACCTGCTCCACATATTGGGCATATTCTTTTAACAGGCTGCAAGTTTCCAGCAGCTCCTGATTATGTCCCAAGTTGATGTTATAAACAATGACGGTTAATTCCAATGCCGGCTGATCCTGTTTCTTCTCGAATGCATCTGACAATCGGAGCACCTGCTGTTCAGGCTGGAAATCCGTTCCGTTATAAAACACCACAAATTTGGGTGCAGGAATCTTGACAAGCTTGCTGCTGTACGGATTTTCATCTTTGATTTTGCGTTGTAATACCCGGCTCACGTAGAACAGATCCCTTAACGGCATGTTGGGATTGTATGTGGACTGGTGCTCATAGAGTAGCAGTTCGAAATCAAACACAAAGGAAATATCATTCTTATAATTCATATAGACTGCATTTTCCAGAGTGGTGATCTCCAGATTCCCTACATCAGTATAAGATGTCTCGTTCAGTGCGTTGTACAGGCTGAGCAGATTTTCCTTTTCCCTAAAAAGCATACGGAATACTGTGTCTTTAAAGTTACATTGCACATTTGTTTCGTTCATTCTGTGTCCTCCTTGGTCATTGACAGACCATTCTCAAACAGAAATAGTCTGTCCGTCACAGGAGGACCGCTTCAGATCCTCCTGCCTTAGTAAAAGTTAATTGGGAACAAAGCATGGATTTTCTGAAACTAAGAATAAAGATAGAAAGTACTGATCTGTTTTTGTAGAAAATATGCTTTCCACTACTATAGCACGATGTTGACGAAATTGTAAATAGATTTTTTGGGAAAAAGGAAATATTTTTGGGCAATAAAAGGCGCAGACAGACAAAGCAGTCTGCTTAAAATATTCTGTCCCTACTTTACGCGCTTGATGGAATTGCGCAGCATTAACAGATCGTAGTAATCTAAGAGAAGCTGTGTGCTTTTGGGATCCAGTTCTACGATCGTGTTCATCAGGTCGCCCACCGTGTAATCCGCGGAGAGGGGATGATTCAGAGTGTTGATTCCTGCTTTATAATCCGTTCGTTGTAAGAGATAGTCTGTAGAGACATCAAAGAAATCTGCCAGCATGGACAATGTGTTCAGATCGGGTAAGTGGACGCACTTTTCATAATTGGAGACAGTTGCCACAGTCACATTCAGATAGGTTGCAACTTCTTTTTGCAGAACCCCTTTTTCTTTTCGTAATTTTGCCAATAATTTACCAAGTTCCATATTGTTCTCCGGCACATAAACTATATTTGTATATGTGGTTATCTGATGGTATAATGCGTAAGCAGTTGATTGTGTTAAACGGCTTACATCTGCACATGATTCTAGGACAATTTCACGATAAAAGAAATGAAAATAAAGAATACAAATAAAATTGAGACTTATGGACGCGTATATTTAACGATAAGTTAATTATCTGATACGAAACGTTTAGCGGTGAGACGGATGTAACGCTATGTCCGAATAGCAATACAGTTCCGAATTTAGGAAAATTCAGACAGCATATTACTTGAAAAGGTACGCGGTGAGGAGTAAGATGGATTTGGTTATATAAATCGGAACGGGATAACAATAACGGGAAGGCGTAGTGGGTGAAAAGATGGCGGTTTTATGCAATCAGGTAGGATATCTGCCGCAGGGTAGGAAAACGGCGGTATTGACTGTGGGAGAGCATTTCAAGGTAATACAGGCGGAGCCCGGACAGGACGACGGACAGGTTATTATGGAAGGAGTCGCGCGGGATGCCGGCGTGGATGCCGCTTCGGGAGATCACGTGCATGTGGCGGATTTTAGCCGGATCACGCAGGAAGGAACTTATTATGTACAGAATGAATCCGGAGAACGGTCACACTATTTCCGGATCGGGCAGGACGTGTATCGGGCGCTTCAGAAAGATATGACGAAGGCATTATATTACCAGCGCTGCGGATGTGGGCTGCAGGAGGCGTACGCGGGAGTATATAAGCATCCCGTATGCCATGCGCATAAGGCAGTGCTTTGGACGGATCACGGCGTAGAGAAGGAAGTGTCGGGTGGCTGGCATGATGCGGGAGACTATGGCAGGTACATATCACCGGCGGCGGTTGCCGTGGGACACTTACTCTATGCGTATCTGCTGTTTCAGGATAGTTTTAAGGACAGCCTGAACATACCGGAGTCGGGCAACGGCGTTCCGGATGTACTGAATGAATGCCGTTATGAGCTGGAGTGGATGCTCAAGATGCAGGACGAGGAAGGCGGCGCTTACCATAAACTGACGTCGGAACGTCATGCAGATTTCATCATGCCGGAGGAGGATCATGCGCAGTTCTATCTTTTCCCGGTCTCATCTATGGCAACTGCGGATTATGCGGCATCCATGGCGTTGGCATCCAGAGTGTATCGCGCGTATGACGGCGATTTTGCGGACCGGTTGCACGAGGCGGCTGTAAGGGCTTACGGATGGCTGGAGCGATATCCGGAATATGTGGGATTCAGGAATCCGGAGAGCTGTAACACGGGGGAATATGATGATGTCTGCGATCTGGATGAGAGATTGTGGGCGGCGGCGGAGATGCTTGTCACCACAGGGGAGCAGAAGTATCAGGAGCAGGTGGACAGACTGCTTAAGGAGAATCTGACGAAGACGGATTTCGGCTGGACGGATGTATCCGGTTTTGCGGCATTGGCAATTCTGACGGATGAGTCGCATAAGGCTTCGGCAGAGAGTGCGGAGAACTTAAGAGGTGCCGTGCTCGCGGAGGCAGACCGGCTTGTAGCTGTGGCGGAGCAGTCCGGTTACGGTGTGGCGATGGAGCCGGAAGATTATGTGTGGGGCAGTAATATGGTAGTGCTCAATAGAGGGATGCTGCTTGTGTTGGCGGCGCTGGTGATGGAGCAGGAAGAGAGGAAGAACACATATGAGCAGACAGCACTGGCGCAGCTTGATTATCTGCTCGGCATGAATGCGGTGGACTACAGTTATGTGACGGGATACGGAGATCGTGCATACAGGAATCCGCACAACCGTCCGACGGAGTGTGATGGTATAGAGCTGCCCATGCCCGGATGGGTCAGCGGAGGACCTTTTAAGACGCCTTGCGATGAGGTGGGAAGAGAGCATATTCCGGAAGGAACACCGCCGATGAAATGTTATCTGGACCATGCGGCATGTTATTCTCTGAATGAGATCACAATTTATTGGAATACGCCGGCTATCTTCGTGGCGGCATATTTCAACGGCAAATGAAATAAAATAATGAACTGAGGGCATATCGGAAATGAAGAAACTGGGAAGAAATGATCCCTGCTGGTGCGGCAGTGGGAGAAAATATAAGGCATGTCACATGGCCATGGATGAAAAGATAGAGCATTATGCGCTGCAGGGTCATATCGTGCCGGATCACGATATATTAAAGACACCGGAGCAGATCGAGGGAATCCGTCAAAGCAGTAAGTTGAACATAGCGATTCTGGACGAGATCGAAAAGCAGATCCATATCGGCATGAGCACGGAGGAGATCGACAGACTGGTCTGCGATATGACACGGGAGATGGGCGGGATACCTGCGCCTCTGGGATATGAAGGATTCCCCAAGAGCGTCTGCACATCCATTAACGAGGTGGTATGCCACGGGATTCCCTGTGAAGAACGGCTGCTTAAGGACGGGGATATTGTCAACGTGGATGTATCCACCATCTATAAGGGATATTTTTCCGATTCCTCCCGTATGTTTATGCTGGGGAATGTAGATCCGGAGACACAGAAGCTGGTGCGTGTAGCCAGAGAATGTATCGATGTAGGGCTTGAACAGGTGAAACCGTGGAATTTCCTGGGAGATATGGCACAGGCAATCAATGACCATGCCAAGGCAAACGGATATTCCATCGTGCGGGAGATCGGCGGACATGGTGTAGGACTGGAATTCCACGAAGAACCTTTTGTCAGTTATGTGACAAGCAAGGGAACGGAGATGCTCATGGTGCCGGGTATGGTATTTACCATAGAGCCCATGGTAAATATGGGCAAGGCGGATATTTATATCGATGACGATGACGGCTGGACGGTCTATACCGATGACGGCAAACCTTCTGCACAGTGGGAGGTGACGCTGGCAGTGACGGAAGACGGATATGAAATATTAACTTATTAAGAAAAAAGATAACGAATACAATACGAAATTCCGTTTGTATGGTTAGAAGTCAGTGCATATCGTGTTTTGCGGTGTACACTGACTTTTTTATATGCAAAAATTTGTGCAACATTCCGATATTGTCAATTGTTAGGGAGTCTGATATCTTATTGGTACAATCTTTGGATACATCTAAAGTATACTTTATTCCGTGTATCGTACGGCACGGTTCTATGGCGAATCGCCACGGATTTCCAAATGTTGGAGCTGAATAAAAGAAGAAAGGAAAGATATTTTATGAAAGAATTTATGACAAAAGTGTCAGATTATCTGAACGAGAGGAGAAACGACCCCGAAAGACAGGAAGACCATCTTGCGGCTGTGATCGTGGGAGTAGTGGCGGTGGTAGTTATTGTGCTGCTGTTGCTGCTTTTGTGGGGACATGCCGCGAATGAGCGCAAGCGTAATGACGAAGAGAAGGCGGCACGAGCGGCGGAGGAAGCGGAACTGGTGCAGACGACTCATAAAGAGGAAGCAGCGGAGTATATGGCATCGAATGACGGGCAGGAGGAGCTCAGACAAGAGTATCTTGCGAGCATAGAGTCCCTGAACAGTAAGATCGAAGAGCTGTACAATACTATGACGCAGGTGGAACAGAGTCTGCTTCAGACGATCGAACAATATCAGCAGGAGGATACCAAGCTGCGGGAGCAAGTGGACACGCTGCATACGGAGGTATCCGAAATCGTGCAGAAGCTTAAGGAGACACAGACGAAGCTGTATGATCTGACAGATATGGTGCAGGTTATGAACAAGGAGACGATACCGATGATTCAGAAGCAGCTGGTAGAGATTCGCGCCGAGATGGACAAGGTGCACACCGATATATCGGGACTTTATGCGAAAATTGCGGCATTGGAGCAGGAGGATGTCAAGCTCTGGGCAAGTATAGGCGCCATGGAGCAGACATTGAAGAAGGCGCTGAATCAGAATATCACCGAAGTAAATAATCAGTTTGATGTGCTGCTGAATCAATTGGATGAACTGGTGAATCAGTTAAAGAATGTGGAGAACAGGATCGGCAGACTTTCGGTGCAGACGCTGCGCTACCGGTATGACGCGGAGGCGAATACGCTCTATCTGGAACCGTACAGCGAATAATATTTATATTAGTAAAACGTAACTATTCAGCATAGGTCGAAGCATTTACTGCTGAGACCGTAAGAATATGATTCAGGCGTGCAAAATCCCATTGTCGAAGACAATTTAGGATGGATTTTGCAATGTAACTGTGAAGATACTGAACAGTTACAGTAAAACAGACAAAAGGAGATTATCTATATGAAATATAAAAAGAAAATACGTGGGATTCATGTAAATAAAAAAGGAGTGGTAGCTCTGTGTGCGGCGGCCGTGTGTATAGGGCTGTTTACAGGCACTACCGCATCAGCTGCAGGAGAAACAGGGGAGTTTCGCAGCAGGGGAAGTATACGCTATCAGGATGCCGGCGGGCAGGAGGTTATTCTGGATGCGAAGGATTTCGACACGCTTTTTCAGTATGCCGCTGAGGGCAAGAGCGGATTGTCCGGAGCGCTTGGCGGCGTAGGAACGAAACTGATTATAGACAACGGAAAGTACGGATATACAAGAAATCCGCAGGCAGAAGCGGCGATTGGGAGCGTACAGACGGCCGAGGAGATGAGGGCGGTTGAATATGATCTGCTGATTCAGGCATTGTCACAATCCCAGACGCTTCCGGAAGGATATGAGGAGACATATACACTGGCTACTTCCGATAACCTGACGCTGGGCAGATCGGCGTGGTCGGACGGCAGTCTGCTGCGCGGGAATAATCATGATCTGATAGAGCATTATATCAGAGGATGGATGGAAGGAAGCGGCTACGGGAATTATGAAGCGGTATATGATGAGGAAGGCAGGTGGATAGGTTATCGTGAGAAATTATAACAGAAATATCAGGAGAAGTGAGAGGCAGGGAAAATTTTGGACAATACTTTTATCGGCAGGTATTATTGCAGGAGTGTGTAGCTTGTCGGCAGAGGGCATGACCACGCTGGCGGCGCATGGCGGAGCGCAGGAGGATATATGCAGCACGGGAAGAATACAGTATGAGCAGGCGGTCTTCGACAGCACCGATCTACGGAACATTCGCGCGCATATTGATGAGAAGAGACGAGCGGCGGCGGGAACATTGATACAGCTTGGCACGAGGTTCAGGCAGCAGGCGGAAGGGTATACTTACGACAGGAATCCTGACGCAGAGCAAGGGGAGATCGACATCGGACGGATTGACTGGACAACGCTTATACAGGCGGCGGCAGACTCCCAGACGGTTCCGGACAAGCTGCCCGTATTGAATCCGGAGGCAGCTATGCATATAGAAGGCGTGGAAGAACGAACGGATTACTATGAGACTGCCATTGAGGACAATATATCGCGTGGGATGGCGGCATGGGCGGACGGAAAACTTCTGCTTGGCAACGGAGCGGATAATGACAAGGCGTACAAGAAAGGAACCGAGGACGGTAAAGAGGGAAAAGTGCCGGAGAATCTCTATCCGATCTATACGGCGGATGAGGCTGTCACGGAAATCAAGCATATGCATCAGGGTAAATCGGAGAATAAAGACGGGGTGTCGGGCTGTTATCAGAACTCGCATACTACCAGCGTGAAAATGAAAAAATGCACTGAGGAGCTTGTCAAGACCGGAGCTGAATGGTATCCGAATCCGGAGGAGCCGGAGGGTGGTTCGTGGCACGGAGGACAGTATACCTGCCCGTATCATGGCGGCATATATGAATCGCCGGGAATCTGCGAGTACAGAAGAGAAGAAAGTGTTACGGTGTGGAAGCATGATATCATCTGCGGTCTGGAGGACACTCTCTATGCGAAGTTGACGGTCAGAGGAACAGACACGGATTATTACGATCATGCGATCAGATTGGAAGTCGTGCTGGAGGAAGAGGATGGATACGACAATCTGACGTGGCAGGAAGGAGATGCATTCGTGTGGACGGACGCAGAGGGTAACGTACTTGGAACAGGACCGGAGTATACCGCGTGCGAAGCCGGAGTATACCGATGCAGTATCAATGTGGACAATGCGGATATAGACCGCAAAGAGGCCGATGTCACTGTCAGGAGAGCAGGATTAGTTAAGAGGAGTAATTGACGAGTAATTCCTTTTGTGATAGGCTTACGATATATTATTGTATGGGAAATTGCTTCGGTGGGAAAGGAGCTTGTCATGAGCAAAGGGAAATATTATATTACAACGGCGATCGCCTATACTTCCGGTACGCCGCATATTGGGAACAGCTATGAGATCGTACTGGCGGACAGCATCGCGCGTTTTAAGAGAAAAGACGGTTATGATGTTTTCTTCCAGACAGGAACAGATGAACACGGACAGAAGATTGAGTTAAAAGCGCAGGAAGGCGGCATAACGCCGAAGCAGTTCGTGGATAACGTGGCGGGTGAGATACGCAGGATCTGCGATGCCCTGAATACTTCTTATGATAAATTCATCCGCACGACGGATGAATTTCATGAGAAGCAGGTGCAGAAGATCTTTAAGAAACTTTATGATCAGGGAGATATCTATAAAGGATATTATGAGGGCATGTACTGTACACCCTGTGAGTCATTCTGGACAGAATCACAGCTGGTGGACGGTAAATGTCCGGACTGTGGCAGGGAAGTGAAACCGGCTAAGGAAGAGGCATATTTCTTTAAAATGAGTAAATATGCCGACAAGCTGATCGAGCATATCAATACCCATCCGGAGTTTATTCAACCGGTGTCCCGCAAGAATGAGATGATGAATAACTTTCTGCTTCCGGGATTACAGGATCTGTGTGTGTCCAGAACATCCTACACATGGGGTATTCCTGTGACTTTTGATACGAAACATGTGATTTATGTATGGATGGATGCGCTGACCAATTATATCACGGGGGTCGGATATGAAGCGGATGGAGAAAGCAGCGATCAATATAAGAAATTGTGGCCGGCTGATCTGCATCTGATCGGTAAGGATATCATCCGTTTTCATACAATCTACTGGCCGATCTTCCTGATGGCTCTGGGGGAGCCGCTGCCGAAGCAGGTATTCGGACATCCGTGGCTTTTACAGGGCGACGGTAAGATGAGTAAATCCAAAGGAAATGTAATTTATGCCGATGATTTGATTGATTTCTTCGGTGTGGACGCGGTACGGTATTTCGTGCTGCATGAGATGCCTTTTGAAAATGACGGAATGATTACCTGGGATCTGATGGTAGAGCGTATGAACTCCGACCTTGCCAATACGCTGGGGAATCTGGTGAACAGAACGATTTCCATGAGCAATAAATATTTTGGCGGCGTGGTAGATAATAAGAAGATCGGTGTGGACGCGGGTGCTGAGGATGTGGATTCGGATCTGTTCCGTACGGTGACGGACACATACGATAAAGTGTTGAAGAAGATGGATGACCTGCGCGTGGCAGATGCAATCACGGAGATTTTCGCGCTGTTTAAACGCTGCAATAAATACATTGACGAGACGATGCCATGGGCACTGGCCAAGGATGAGGCGAAACAGGACAGACTCGCAACTGTGTTGTATAATCTGCTCAACGGGATTCTGGTGGGAACTTCTCTTCTGGAGCCCTATATGCCAGAGACGGCGGAGAAGATCGCTTCCCAGATCAACGCGGAATTAGTGGATTTTGCAGTTCTCGAGGAGTGTGCGGTAAGTCATGATACAGAACGGGCAGCAACTCTGTATCCTTCGGGCAATAAAGTGACCGATGCGCCACAGATTCTTTTTGCCAGACAGGATCTTAAGGAGATCGCGGAGAAAGTGGATGCGATGTTTGCTGCGCGCAGGGCGGCGGCAGGCGGGACAGAGTCCGCGCAGGAAGAGGCGGCCGAGGCGGCTGTTGAGGATGTGATCGACATAGAGGCGAAGGAGACGATCACATATGATGTCTTTGACCGGTGTCAATTCCAGGTAGGCGAGATTATAGAGTGCAAGGAAGTGCCGAAGTCCAAGAAGCTGTTGTGTTCTAAAGTGCGGGTGGGGTCAGAAGTAAAACAGATATTATCCGGTATCAAACAGCATTACAGCGCGGAAGAGATGGTAGGCAAGAAGGTCATGGTGCTGGTAAATCTTCAGCCCAGAGAGATCGCGGGAATGATGTCCGAGGGGATGTTATTGTGCGCTGAGGACGCCGAAGGCGGATTAGCGCTTATGACACCGGAGCGACTGATGCCTGCAGGAGCAGAGATTTGTTGAGAAAGGATTACCGTATGATAAAGAAAGAAGATTTCTATTTTGATTCCAGAGACGGCGAGCATAAGATACATGCGATCAGATGGATTCCGGAAGAGCGGCCGGTATGTATCGTACAGATTGTCCACGGTATGTCTGAATATATAGACAGATATGATGAATTCGCCAGATACCTGGCTGACAAAGGTATTATGGTAGTGGGGGATGATCATCTCGGGCACGGCAAATCCGTGAGGCCTGGAGAGAAGTACGGTTATTTTTGCAAAGCGGACGCGCCCACGGTTCTCGTCCGGGATGAACACAGACTTAAGAAGATAACGCAGAAACAGTATGCGGGAGTGCCCTATATCATTTTGGGGCACAGCATGGGATCTTTCATTGCGCGCAACTATCTGTTTCGGTACGGTACGGGAATAGACGGCGCGCTTATCGTAGGAACCGGCATGCAGTCGAAGCCGATACTGTTGTGTGCGCGTATTTTGGCGGGGATAGACGGCGCTTTGTTTGGCGCTGACCATATAAGCAGGATCGTAGATAAAGCCGCCTTCGGGGTCTATAATAAGAAGATTGACTCGCCGAAGACTCCCTTTGACTGGCTGTCCAGGAATGAGGATAATGTACGCAGGTATATTGATGATCCGATGTGTGGCTTCATATTTACGGCCAACGGTTTTCAGACGTTGTTCCGGTTGATCCGTAACCTGCATGATGTGGAGAAATTGAAGAAGATGCCGCGCAGTCTTCCGGTCTTCTTTCTGGCAGGCGAAGATGATCCGGTGGGAGATTACGGCAGGAGCGTAGAGCGTGTCTATAAGTCGTTTCAGGAGCTGGGCATGGAAAATGTACAGATGAAGTTGTATCCTAAGGACAGACACGAGATTCTGAACGAGGTAGATCGTGAAGATATTTATGGAGATATTTATCGCTGGATTCTGCAGAGAATCTGAGTGGACACGCGGCTGTGAAGACAGTTTGGGTCGCGTGATCGGAGCAAGAGACGGACGGAGAGTGCTATGAGGAGACATGGATGGATCAGAAGACTGGGCACGATGTTTTTACTGTGTATAGCCTGTGTGGCAGCCATGACGATTCTGGTATTCGGCAGTAGAAGCAGAGGAACAGCCGGTAATAAAGGAGAGGAAACGATTGTCGGCCGGATGATCGATATGGTTGTCTCCGGGGAAGTGGACTTGTCGGATGAGGACGATATCAGACGCGCCATCAGTGAAGGAGAGGCGGAATTGGGAATCACTCTGACGCAGCAGAACAGAGACAGAATAAGTGCATTTATGACGACGCTGGACTCAATCGAGGTGGGTGCGGCGGACTTTATAGATCAGGCAAAGCAGATGTATCAAAAGTACAGCGAGGATATCGTAGAAGAAGCCAATGAGACGATCAATGAGGCGGTAGAGGGTGCTGTGGAGAGTGCGGTACAGAAATTCTTTGAGAGTATCTCGCAGTCGGTACAAGATTTTTTCCGGAATCTGACAACCGCATAAATGCTTTGCTTTACGGGACGCATAATAAACACGAATGATTTTGCCTTCTTGGACCATACTATAATTAATATGGAAAAGGAGGCAATTTGCATGAAAATAGCTTTTTTTAGTACAAAACCTTACGACAAAATCTGGTTTGAGCCGATGGGAAAAGAATACGGCTTTGACATCCGGTTTTATGAAGTCCCTTTTCAGGAGGAGACGATCACGCTGGCAAGGGGATATGATGCCGTCTGTATTTTTGTCAATGATTATGTCAATGAACAGATGATACAGCAGCTCTATGAGATGAAAGTCAAAGCAGTTCTGCTGCGCAGTGCGGGTTTTAACCATGTGGATGTGAAAGCGGCGGAGGATAAGATCGTGATCTTGCGAGTGCCCAGCTATTCGCCGGAAGCGGTGGCGGAGTTTGCCATGGGCATGATACTGACGGTGAATCGATATACCCACAAGGCTTATAACAGAACGAGAGAATTTAATATGAGCCTGAACGGATTGATGGGGGTGGATCTGTACCGCAAAACGGCGGGGATTATCGGTACGGGTAAAATCGGACAGGCGATGATACGGATATGCAACGGTTTTGGGATGCGGGTGCTGGCATATGATCTGTATCCGAACTCCAAGCTGGATGTGGAGTATGTATCTCTGGATGAATTGATGTCGAGTGCAGACCTGATCTCTTTGCACTGTCCGCTTACATCGGAGACGAAACATCTTGTTAACCGGGAGACGATAGAGCACATGAAGCAGGGTGTGTATCTGGTCAATACGTCGAGAGGCGGTCTGATCGATACCGACGCTCTGATAGACGGATTGGTGGCAGGTAAGTTTGGCGGAGTAGGGCTTGATGTCTATGAGGAAGAAGAAGGAATTTTCTATGAAGATAAATCGGGAGAGATCATGCGGGATGAGAATCTGGCCCGTCTGATGACTTTTCCGAATGTGCTGATTACTTCCCATATGGGTTTTTTTACGAAAGAGGCGATGCAGGCGATCGCCCGTGTAACGCTTGAGAATGCATATGCGCTGGAAAACGGTCTTCCGCTGGTGAATAAAGTGGGTACTGAGGCGGTGAAGTAGCTGTCGTCTCCGCCCGACTTCTTTTGTGTGACAGTCCTTGAATATTGTCACAAGATACGTTAAAATAAATATGGTAATATATAAAAGGAGCCGCGGCGGAGTTGGAGACAGCATATCAGATCAGAAATGCATATCGTGAAGAGTGGCAGGATGCTATGGCTCTGGCATGGAAAACGTTTCTGCGTTTTGAGGCAGATGTCTATTCACCGGAAGGTGTGAAGAATTTTGAGAATTTCATTACGGACTCAACACTGTATCGGATGTTTGTTATGGGAGCGTATCAGATGTTTGTGGCCGTGGAGCACAGTAGGCTTGTGGGCATGATCACGCTCCGCGACACAACGCATATTTCACTTCTTTTCGTGGATGAAGCATATCACAGGCAGGGAATCGGACGCGGGTTGATCGGATACCTGGCTGATTATCTGCGAACGGAAGTGGGCGCCGAGCGTGTGACGGTTAATTCGTCACCCTACGGGGTCGGGTTTTATCACAAGATGGGTTTTCGGGATACTCGCCCCGAAGAAACAAAGGATGGCATTATTTACACACCGATGGAATTTATTTTGTAAGATGCGAGGTTTCATATGGAGTATATTAAGAGCAAAGATATTTTTCTGTTGATGCGTGATGTTTTGAAGCTGATTCATCCCAGACTCATGGAGCATGGATCCAGAGTAGCGTACATAGTTTATATGATGCTGAAAGATGGGGGTAAGTACGAGGAATTCGAGCTTGCCGATATTGTCATGACCGCTGCTCTGCATGATATCGGTGCATATAAGACGGAACGGGGCAAGATTAACGATATGTTGCGCTATGAATCCAGAGAAAGTATGGCACACTGTATATACGGGTATTTGTTTTTTAAATATCTGTCTCCCGTGCCGGATCTGGCCAAGGTAATCATGTATCATCACATGGACTATGAACAGCTTCAGAAAGTGGATTATGAGTATAAAGAGCTTGCCGCATATGTCAATATTGCAGAGAAAATGGATATTTATTTCTCATCTATGGGAAGTAAGTTCGATATGCATATGTTTCAGAAGCAGGCGGGTACTAAGATATCTTCGGATGGGCTGTATCTGTTCTATCAATGCCAGGAGAAGTATGATATTTTCGGGAAGATAAGCAGCGGAGAGTATAAGAAAGAGTTGGATGATATCGTAGAATACATGATCTTTTCCAACGAGGATAAGAAAAAATTTCTGGAGATGCTAATGTACTGCTTCGGATTCAGAAGCAAGAGAATGGTAGTGGATAATATTACTACAATCTGCGTGTGTGAGGATATAGCGGAGGAGATGATGATGTCGGCGGGCGAGAGAGAGATTCTCTATTACGCTACGCTGGTTCATGATATCGGTATGCTGGCGATTCCACAGGAGATCGTTGATGCACCTCGCAAGCTGGAGAAGGAGGAGATCCGGCTGCTTAGAACGCATGTGGAGGTGGCTGGAAAAGCTCTGGGACACAGGATGAAAAGAGAAGTGGTCAGCATTGTTCTGGCACATCATGAGAGAGGAGACGGCAGCGGGTATCCGCTTCGGTTAAAGGATGTTCAGATGAATTTTCCGCAGAGGGTTCTGCAGGTAGCCGACGTTGTCACGGCGCTGGTCAATAAGAGAAGCTACCGTGATGATCTGCCGAAGGAAAAGGTTATAAGTATCCTGAGCGAGGAGGCCGCCAAGAATCGGTTGAAGCGGCAGGTGGTCGTTACGTTTGTAAAATCTTATGACCGGATTATGAAGCATGTAAGACAGGAATCAGCCGAAATTCTGAAGATGTATGAGACGATAAATAGGCAATATGAGCTGATTAGTAAGAAGTATAAAATATAGTTTTATGGGCTGGATGAAAATTTGTAAATTTTTTTTGCAAATTTTGTAGCTTTTTTGTATGCTTTTGTAATATAATAGAGTCATGTATATAGGAGTGAGACTGTTATGGGAAAGTTTTTTGATCTGGACAGTCCTGTCATGAGGCTTTTGAACCGCGTGGCAGACCTGCTGATCCTTAACATACTGGTTATCATCTGTTGCATACCGGTCATTACGGCGGGAGCCGCGTTTACGGCTATGCATTATGTGATATTAAAGATGATAAGGGGAGAAGAAGGGTATCTGATCAGAGGCTTTTTCAAATCATTCGCTCGGAATTTTAAACAGGCCGTGCTGATCTGGCTTATGATGCTTTTGGTGATAGCGGTCTATGTTGGGGATTCACTGATCTTTAATTATTCGGGAGTCGTGTTTCCGAAACCGCTCGTAATAGCGGTGGTTGCGGTGGGAGTCATCATATTTATGATAGCGATATATGTATTCCCTTTGCTGGCCAGATTCGATAATACGATCAGGAATACGATCAGGAATGCGGCACTTTTGGCTTTTGCCAATTTGCCGAAAACACTGTTGATGGCATTGTTTTACGCCCTGCCTTTTGTGATAGGCTATTTTTCGACATATTCCTATATATTTATCTTTATGTTCGGCATTTCGCTTCCCGCTTATGGTGCGGCGTGGTTGTACAGTAGTATTTTTAAAAAATTTGAGCCTGAGCCAGAGCAGGTATCGGATATGAATTTTTCGTTAAATGTAGAATGGGGAGAAGAGGAAAATAATGGAAAGTCAGAATAGGTCAGCTATAGCTTCTTGGATCATTCCGTCAGTATTATTTATGATTGTTGTCGTTGTCATGCTCTTTAATTTTTCGACAAAGAGCAGTGCGGAAGCGACGGATACGGTTTCAAGAAACATAATTAAATCAACGCAGAGCTACGGAGAGAATTTCATTCATGAGATAGAATCTCTTGCTAAGATTTCGCGTCCGATCAGGATTCTGCTGGAGCAGGATGCGGCATGGAATGCGGCTCGTGCTACGAATATGGCGGGGATTTTAGATTCCTGTACGGAGGCGGGGCGGATTATTATCTGTAACGATGAGGGAAACGGAGTCGGTCAGTCAGGTGAGCTGGTTTCTATCGGCGGTGAAGAGTATTTTCAGGATCTGCAGCAGAATGACAGTCTGGTATATATATATTATGAAGAGCAGATTATCGTAGTAGAGCGAATCAAAAGAGCGAATGAAACAAATTATCTGTTGTTGTTCTATCCTATGTCGAAATTCGACAGTTTGATGACCAAGTCAGATTTTGATTCCAATTCGTTTCTGGCGGTTGTGGATTCGGAGGGAATGATCTTGGGATCAGCCGGAGCCAAGGACAGTAAGGTATTGCAGGGCGGCAATATTATGGAGGCAATTAAGCCGCAGAATGCCGACGCGGCCCGCACGATCAGAAATCGTCTGGACAACGGATCCCGCGGAACAACTGCCGTAACGGTCGACGGCGAGAGCTGCCTGCTGGCGTATGTGCCGCTTGGGGTAAATCAGTGGGAAGTAATCTTAGGTGTCAGTCAGAGTTATGTGGATAAACAGGTCGGACTTCAGTGGAAGAACACGAAGGATATGATGTTGTATCTGGTTATTTCAATCTTCGCATTTCTCGGTATGGTGGTAATTATCAATATTATCAGTAAGATCCGCAATAACGAGAAGAAGAAAGAGTTAGAGGATAAGGCGGATACGGATCTGCTCACCGGACTGACTAACAAGCTGGCGACAGAGCGTAAGATCAAAGATTTCATGACCCAGAATCCGAATTCGCAGTCAATGCTGTTTATATGCGATGTGGATAATTTCAAGAAGATCAATGATACGATGGGGCATGCTTTCGGTGATGAAGTGCTTCGTTCACTGGGACAGCAGATCGGTGCGATCTTCCGTGCTACCGATATTATCGGGCGTATCGGCGGTGACGAGTTTATGATCTTCCTTAAGGGAGTGTCCGATCCCGATTCCATTCGGAAAGAAGCGAAGAAGGTAGAAGATTTCTTCCACAACTTCCAGGCGGGTGAATATGTGAAATATGCTGCTACAGCAAGTATCGGTGTGGCGATCTTCCCACAAGAAGGCGATGATTTCGAGTCATTGTATAAGGCGGCGGATCAGGGCTTGTATAAGGCGAAGAAGCGTGGTAAGAACCAGCTGGCATTCTATCGTGATGAGTGGATGGAGCCTAAGAGTGAGCAGAATTAAGTAATTTGATATGAGTATTATGTGGAGACGGCAGATGATCTGCCGTCTCTTTTTATAGTTGACAATATACCCTAATGGGGTATATGATAATGACTATAGAAGAGAAACGAAGTGTAATAAGATCATACGGGGAGGGAAAGCTATGGATGGAATGGAAAACGTATGCGCGTGTTGTCATCATAAGAATACGCCGAGGGATACAAAGGAACAGAAGAAGCTGCAGAATCGCATTAACCGAATTATCGGGCAGCTTAATGGAATCAAAAATATGATTGACGATAACAGATACTGCGGAGATATCCTGATTCAGATAGGTGCGGCGGAGAGTGCGCTGCAGAGTCTGGGGTATGTTGTTCTGGAGGAGCATATGCAGACATGCGTGGTGGAGGAGATCGGAAAGGGTAATACAGAGATCATGGCGGAAGCCGTGGAACTGATCAAGAAGTTGAAGTAGGCCGGAAGTTTAAAACGGTATAAAGAAATATAAAACCGGGAATGGAAACCATTAAACAAAGTAAAAAAATAAGACATTAGGAAAGGTATGACGGAAGCGGAATGAAAAGTGATAAATTCCAAGTGACGGGCATGACTTGTGCCGCGTGCAGCGCGCATGTGGAGAAAGCGGTGGCAGGTGTGGCAGGAGTCGATAAGGTCAGCGTAAATCTGTTAATGAACAGTATGGTGGTGGAATATGATGAACCGGCAACGCCGCAGGCAATCTGTGCAGCAGTGGACGCGGCGGGATACGGTGCCTCCCTTGCAGGAACAGAGGGTTCGGGCACAGCCGGCGGAACAGACGGAACTGCTCGAAGAGAGGCTCTGGAGGATCGGGAAACACCCCGGATAAGGCGTCGGCTGATTGCGTCGCTGTGTCTTTTGCTGCCGCTTATGTATGTGTCCATGGGACATTTGATGTGGGGATGGTATGTTCCGGCAGGATTAGCCGGGGACCCTTGGGCCATCGCATTGTATCAATTATTGTTGACCGGGCTGATTATGGTGATTAATCAGAAGTTTTTTATAAACGGGTTTCAGGGACTCTTGCGCAAGGCCCCTAATATGGACACATTGGTAGCGATGGGAAGCGGTGCGGCGTTCGTGTACAGCACGGCAGTTATGTTCCGGATGGGATCTTACATGGGTGATCGGGAGATGGCGGCACACTGTCTCCACGATATGTATTTCGAGTCGGCGGCGACGATTTTGACATTGATTACAGTGGGTAAGATGCTGGAGGCATACAGTAAAGGTAAGACGACCAACGCCATTAAAAGCCTGATGGATCTGGCGCCCAAGACAGCACATGTGATACGCAGCGGCGAAGAGATTACCGTGCCAGCGGAGGAAGTCATGGCCGGGGAGCTTTTTATTGTAAAACCGGGGGAAAGTATTC
>CAMWXF010000003.1 GCA_947178115.1 uncultured Lachnospiraceae bacterium | reverse complement strand
CATGTTATCTTTCAAATTATACTGGACTTTTTTCTTATTTGATTCGTCAGTTATAGCCTTTTCCCTCACCACAATCCCTGTGGCAATCAGATTCTGAAGTGCATGAGACACCACGGACTGCTCCAGATGTGTTTTATCGGAAATTTCATTTACCTTATTTGATCCCGAAGCAATTTCAGTAATAATATCATTATAAGTACTGACGTTTCTGAATTCCTGCGTCAGCAAATTACTTGTTTCCTCATATAAATATCCTGCTTTCGTAAAAAAAAGCTGAATAATATTCTCATCCAAAGACTTGGAATCATCCAACATAGCAAGATACTTTGCCGTGCCGCCGGTAATACCGAAGCAGAGCGCTTTTTCTTCATAAGAATACGAAGGTACGAATTCTGCCGCTTCCCGGTACTGAAAAGGTTCCAGTCTGATTTGTGCCGTTCTTCTCCCGAATACCGGACTTTTTTCACTCAAAACTTCATTTTCCATAAAACTGATTGAGGAGCCGCACAGAATCAGAAACATCTGTCCGTTTATCCACTGATTATCAATCATCTTTTGCAAAACTGACAAAATGCTTTTATCCGCTTCCGCCAGATACGGAAGTTCATCAATTACAACAATGCACCTTTCTTCTTCGCTGTTTTTTCCCAGAAATGTTAAAAGATCATCAGCGTTTTTAAATGTAAGTTGGTTCATCTCCGGTGCCAACGTCTCAAGGGCCTGTTTACCCCATAATTCTATATTTTTGCTGATTCCGGTTTTTGTCGCAGTATAATAAACGGCCCGTTTATCTTTGATGAATTCCTTGATCAAAGTTGACTTTCCGATTCTTCTTCTCCCATATATGACAACCATCTGAAATCCCGATGAATGATACATATTCTCCAACGTTTGCAATTCCGCTTTTCTTCCTATAAACTTATGCACGCTCATCTCTCTCCTCTCAAAACCGTTTCAAGTTTATTGCAAACAAATTTATATGAAATATATTTCATTGAATTATATTTCATATAAATTAACATATTTTATAATTAATGTCAATGATCGTCTCATTGTCGATACCACAAGTTTTTCCATAAGAAAAAGACCGAAGAACATGCTCCGGCCTTCTTAGACTTAATCTGCTGATTCAAATGGCATACCCGGTTGCAACTATCCCAATACCCCGTTCCCGTCTACCTCGACGGCACCATCCCGATAATCCGTCCCGCGAACTCATTAAAGTTCTGTGTCTGCAGAATTACCTTGCCAGGTCCTGTCAGCTTAGTCAGGAACAAGCCTTCGCCGCCCATGAAGATGTTCTTAAGTCCTTTTACCGTCTCGATGTCGTATTTCACGGATCTTTCGAATGCGACCACGTTTCCCGTATCTACTTTAAGCACTTCTCCGGGTGCCAGATTCTTCTCCACTTTATTTCCGTCGATCTCGAGGAAGACTATTCCGGTTCCGCTGATATCCTGCAGGATAAATCCTTCTCCGCCGAACAATCCGGCTGAAAACTTCCTGGTAAATGTCACATTTAGGTTCACTGTCTCCTGCGCACACAGGAAAGCGCCCTTCTGACAGATCATACCGCCGCTTGCTCCCACATCGATGGGCATCACTTCGCCCGCAACCGTAGACGCAAACGCTACCATGCTGCCGGCACGCTCGGCCTTATAGGTTGCCATGAAAAGCGACTCTCCGGAAAACATTCTCCCGATGCTCTTGCTCAGACCGCCCCTCATATTAGAATCCATGGCGACACCGTCGGTCATCCATGCCATTCCGCCCGACTGTGTATACATGGACTCTCCCGGCGCGTCAAAGAGCACCTCCACTGCCGGCATCGTGTCTCCGATAATTCTATACTTCATAATTATTTCTCCCTTCATCACAATTATTTTAACGGTAATTTTATAAGATCTTGCAATTCTGCAGTTTTTCTTTTAATGATACGTTTTGACTGTCCGCTTATGTATAGTCTATATGCAGATATCTGTTTTTCAACTCATGCTTCTTATTCAACAGTAAATTTTCAAAAAATAAGTCCAAGTACTCTGTAGTGGCATGTACACTTTCGGGAAAATTATTGTAATTCGCTCTTACCAATGCATTCCGGAAATACCATGAGTGATCAGCAAACGGGGCATTGCTGATACGAAAGCCTAAAGTTTTCACGTATTTGATAATAAGAACAGCAGTTGCCCTTGTATTCCCTTCGCAAAACGGATGAATTTGCCATATGCCTGATGTAAACTTCGAAATATGCTTTACCATTGCCTCCGCTGAAAGACCCGTATAGGAGAACTGCTTTTCCATATCGAAATCATATGCAAGCGTCGGTTTAATGCTGTCCGCGGAGGCATAAAATACTGTCCCGCCATTTAGCACCCACTCTTTCTTGGTTATATTATAGGTTCTGATCATACCTGCATGATCAAACACTCCTTCAAAAAGGCGTTTATGAATCGTCTGCCACTCCGCCGGTGAAAACTGAAATGTCTGTTCACCTAAAAGCTCTGTAATCCTTGAAGCTACAATATCTGCTTCCTTTGTGTCTGACGCGACATCTTCTCGACCTGTTCGCTCCTCATAATATGTTTGTATTCTTTTCTGCGCAACACCAATCTCAATTTTTCCTTCAATGTGTTCTTTCGCTGTTTCAAGCAGATACTCTGAAGTTTTAAGTCCGTCTACATCCTGTAGGCCAATCGCAGTCTTCCACGCTTCAATCTTCTCGGCTTTCGTTGGTTCACTCTGCCTGATATATTGTTCCAGTTCAAATTTCCAATCATGCACCTTTGGCATTGCATATCCCCCACTGACATTATACATTCAGTATACTTAATAAAGCATTTTTCTTCAACAATATTTTGTCAGTATTTACAATTGGTTTCCGTATCTGTCGGAATATAAATATCCCCTCATACATCCTCCGTAAGCGCCTGGCAAAAGGCTTCTATCTGCTCATTCTTCTTATCATCCGACTTTGTTTTCGGATCTATGAAAACAGCTGTCTTATCAAAATCAGAAATTCCGATGCATTTAGCCAGCTTCGTAATTGCCTTCTCTGCACCACCTCCGCTCTGACACGCAAAAGCAGCAAATCTCTTCCCTTTCAGTTTCTCTGCATTATTCTCGATAAAGGTTCTCAGAGGAGGTGTGAAATTCGATGCCCATACCGGAAAACCGAATATGATGCGTTCATATTGAGAGAGATCAACATCAATCTCTTCCAGTTCTGGCTTCTCTGCCATCACCGCACTCTTACCACCCCAAAAGAACTTAGCAAAGCCTTTATCATGGTATGCCTTCCTGGGAACAAGTTTCACCAGATCCGCACCGATCTTTTCTTTCAACACACCGGCAACATACTCCGTATTACCTTCCAATGAGTAATACACCACCAAATCCTTAGACATATTCTCAACCCTCCATGATTCCTTTACTCTTATAAACTTTCGTAACCTGCTGCATCTCTGATGATGTGAACGTACACGGTTTTACATCAACATCGTAATCAGGATGATTCCCTAATGAACTTCTTATATTTCTTTGCATCATGCCTGTCTTTCTTATTTCTATATCCTACTGCCTTCCGGCACCTTCGGTAAATTCCCCTCATAAACTGTACATCTTCATCACTCGTCTCCTTTTGTCCATACGCGGAAGCCAGCGCCATTCTTACCACTTCCCGCGCCTGTTTTTTCGTCATGCCCGGCAGGACTCTTCTGAGCCAGCGGCCGAATTCCGGCGATGCAGAGCGTACTTCTTTCGGCATCCCCGCCCTCTGGAGCAGCTCATGAACCAGACAGAACAGGGACAGCAGCCTTTCATTTGCCGTTTCCCCTCTGTCATAGCCATGTCTTCTTAATTCATAACGAACGCCTCTCCAAACCAGCAACGCCAGAACAGCCGCGCAAATCACAAGAATGACACCGCCCAGATACAGCCGGATCTTCATATAGGCAAGCGGCTCCTCCGACATCTCACTATCCTCTTCTTCCTCCTGCAATGCCGCTTCCGCCCTCTCTGCCGCCTGTTCCTCTTCCTCCTGCAATGCCGCCTGTTCCTCTTCGGACAGATCAATATTTCTTAACACACCGATATTGCCCGGTGTACATTCCACCGGAATCCAGCCGATTCCCTCCATATAGATTTCCGCCCACGCATGTGAGTTATCCGACTGCAGGAGCGCCGTATAGTTACCCTCAGCATCCATGCTAAAGAGGCTCTCCGGCACGGCATAACCTGTCACATAGCGCGCAGGCACCCCAAACATACGAAACATCAGCGTCGCTGTTGATGCAAAATGGGCGCTGTATCCCTCTTTCGATTCATACAGAAAATGCTGCACAAAATCTTTTCCCTTAGGCAGCCGCGGCACTTCCAGATTATACCGGTAATTACTCACCAGAAAGGTTTCCACGTAGCGGATGATATTCTCTACGTCATCTTCCCTGATATTTTCCGCCTGACACTGTTCCTGCAGCTGCTCGAAGCCCTCCGGCAGCGCCAGATAATGCTGCCGCACATAAGCGTTGTATTCCGCTTCCGCCCTGTCCAGAATCTCCTCTTTTTCCTCCTTGGCGCGTCCCCGCATGGTTTCTACATAGAGGCTGACCGGAAAATAGGAAATCTCATCTGCCGCTCTGTTCTGGCTCATAATACTGCCATCGCCCTGACTGATTTCGTAATAATCATTTAAGTAAGCACAATAAGGCACAAAGGTATACTTGTCCCCTGCATTAATATTCTGTATGGACAAAATGCCCATCCCGGTATCCGCGCCCTCCCTCGCTTCCTGATAGATCTGCCGCAGAAAAGGAAGATTCTGTACATAAGTTCTCGGTTTATCCTCAGTATGCCAGTAAATCGCAGCATAGTCAAACTGTTCTTCCGCAAATTCCGACCATTTATCCCCTTCATATATGCTTCCGATATACCCCTTCAGATAAAGGGTCTCCGTCGGCTCTATCGTGGAAGTCACGATCAAATCGTCCAGATTGGTCAATGAGTATCCCGCCACATCGCCCAGAGTGCCGTCCGACGCGCCGCCGCCCACCGTCTGCACCTTCAGTTTCCACTTTCCGGCAGTGACCACGGGAAGATACTCTGCCGTAACGGAGACTACCTTGTTCTGCAGACGTGCGCCCCACTTCTGCAAAGCAGGAACTTTATCCGGCATAAGCGGCATTAAGACATATAAACTGATGCATGACGCCATAAGCACCCCGAGTCCGGAGATACACGCAGCCTTTTTCTGCACTGACCGCAGACACCATTTAGTTTGATCCCCATTCATGTAATTCTCTGTATTTTTCCCGCGCATAGCGTATTCTTCCGCGATACAGCCTACGAAATGAAGCAGTGTCAAAGACAGGGATACATTATTTATATGCTGCCCCATCAACACAATCACCATAAACACCGGAAATTCTATGAAAAAGATCGGCAGCAGATCCACCTTTACAATGGTTGCATAAGCCAGAATAAATACTACCACACAACTCAAAAGCGCAAAAAACAAGGTAAGGCTGCCCTTCTCCAACATCAGTTCCTCCGGCGCTATCTGACTTTCGTAACGCAGATAAAAAGATGTCTTCATCCCCTGAATGCAATCCAGGAACCCCTGCTTCATAAATCTGCCATTGGTAAATGCGAACAAAACTATGATTCCCAGGCCCGCACCATAGGCATATCTTTTATATTTCGCCGGAATATTCACGGAAAAGAATAAGGCAGTTGCAAACGTCAGTACCCCGGCCGCCACATACAGCGCCCACTCATAACATGGAAAAGAAAATGCTGAAAAGAAACCTGTAATCAGCCCTTCTGTCCCCATCAGCAGCAGGATGAAATCTACCAAAAAGCAACTCTGTAGAGAAAGATACTTCCCTTCACGCTGAAACACCTGCTGTTTCTCCGGCAGCACCCCGCTATTTAATTTCTTTGCCGTCCTCCCAGCAGATTTTCCCATCCAAATCCAGCCTGATGGCATGCAGCTTTTCTTCATCTACAGCCTTCTCCTTCATCAATGCGGCATCCATGCCTCTTTCACACACCACCGCACCTGTCAGTATCATCTGATATTCCGTAAATTGCTCTTCATTCTCGATAAAAAGTATAACGGCCTCATTTTCCCTGTTCCATATCACATAGTGGGACACTCCCCATTTCAATATTTCCCATGACAGGGAAGAAGCCTTATCTAAAAAGATATCCATTTCCTCTCTGGACAGCTTTCGTTTTCTTTCCTCCTGAAAATCCAGCCCGATCATAACACCGCTTTCCGAAGTCTTTAGATATTCACGTAACAGCAGAATATCCATTTTTGCCGTCAGCTTCCAATGAATCTGCCGCACATCATCCCCATCGCGAAATTCCCTGATATCATAGGTTTCGTATACATCCTCTCCATACTTTCCTTCAAAATCCCCCGCTTCCGCCAGGGCATCTGCCATCGGAACATTCATCCACGGCAGCACATATACTTCCTTCCGCACAGATTCAACAGGGCACTTTCCCCGAAAAATTCCAAAATAATCGCTCGCTGTCAGCTTTTCCAGATAGAAATTCACGATACCGCAATGGCAGGTTTTTAAGCCCGCCTCCAGACAGACCTCGCCGCCGGCTTCCACCACTCCCGATATTGCCATCCGCTCCCATCTCTCTGAGTCAGAATCTTCATAACAGATCCATGCCGTCAGCTGTGTCACGGGAAGTCTGCCGGAATTTTTGACCAGCACCGGAATGCGGATAGAATCGCCTCGTGTAACCAGATTCTCCGTCATCTGAATCCTTCCCCACAGATGCCTCTTCAGATACATCATCTGAAGCAACAAGAGTATGCCCGTGATAATGGATGCGCCTAATATCAGGCTTGCGTAAGCGCTGTCCGACATAAGGTAAAAACCGCTTACAACTCCTATAAACAAAACAAATATCACTTTATTTTTCATATTTATCTTCCGGTCTCGGCATCCTGACCTGATGCAGAATTTCCTCTATTACCTGTCCCACGCTTACCTGCCTCATTCTGGTCTGATGCGCCATCTTCAATCTGTGTCTTGCTACATCCGAAAAAACCTCCCGCACATCCTCCGGTATTACGAAACTTCTTCCTTCTACATACGCCGCCGCTCTTGCCATCCTTGCCACGGCTATGGAACCTCTGGTACTCAAACCCAACTGAATCTGCTCATGATTTCTCGTAGCATCCGACAGTTCAATAATATAATCCATAATCTTGTCATGGATAAAGACAGCTTTCACCTTTTCCTGCATACGCATCAGCTCCTGCCGTGTAATGACCGGCTCGATGCTCTCTAAGATTCCCTTTCTCTCCCAGTCCCTTAGAACACTCTTCTCATCCTGTTTATCCAAATATCCCATAACAATACAGATCAGGAACCGGTCAAGCTGGGATTCCGGCAGCATCTGCGTTCCTGCGGCGCCCACCGGATTCTCTGTGGCAATCACGAAAAAAGGCTGTGGAACCGGCCGGTTCACGCCATCCACCGTGATGGCATATTCCTCCATCACCTCCAGAAGCGCTGACTGTGTCTTCGCGGAAGTACGGTTGATCTCATCCGCCAGCAGGACGTTGCACATCACGGCTCCCTCGTGATACCGGAAACTTCCGCTTTCCTTGTCATAAGAAGAAAATCCGGTAATATCCGATGGCAGCACATCCGGTGTAAACTGTACACGGTTCTGCTTAAGTCCCATTGCTCTGGCGAATGCGAGCGCAAGGGTCGTTTTGCCTACCCCCGGAATATCCTCTATCAGAATATGCCCCTGCGCAAGCGTTGCCATCATGACCTTCCTGATACACTCATCCTTTCCTACGATAGCTTTTCCAACCTCGTCCATAACCAAATCTATTTTACGCCGCATTTATCCCGCTCCCTTCTTTTCCTCTTTTTCTTCGCACGCAGAAAACTAACGATCTCACTGACGCAAAAATAAACCAGGATCGCCATTCCGGTAGCAAATCCATACTTTTCCAACAAAATCTGCGTCTCCGAGTAATGAACTCCCGTTGCATCCAACAGTTCGTCCGCTACAGGCTCCAATTCTTCCCGAACCTCTGTCCGGGTTTCCTCCACCTCCTGCAGATCCGCTTCACGGCTCGTCTCCCCCTCTTCGGAACGGAGCGCCTTTACCAGATACCGGTGCGTATTCTTCGTGTAGGGATGGCAGGTGAGGAGGGTGATACAATCCTCACCCGGCTCGATCAAAATCTTATCAATTTCATCCGGAAGAATCACCTGAATCTCCGACACCCTGTAAATCAACGTATCAAACGGGGTGGTCACCTGAATCTTATCCCCGGTCTGCAGCAGCTGAATGTTTCGAAACATCGGCGTAGCGCCGCCGCCCCTGTGCGCGGCGATAACAGTATTCGTATCCTTTCCCCCTATGGGCATAGATGTCTGTCCCAGAACCGCCGCCCCTTTTTTCATATTCTCCTGCGCAGCTCCGAGGTACAGCGGAAGCTCCACCTCCATTGCCGGAATCCATAATACCCCGATGATATTATTCTCCAATCCATATTCCGTCAGATCAAAACAACTGTCTTCGTAGGCAAAGGCATCCTTAAGCCCTGACTGCTTTTCCTGCCAGATTCGCTCATTATATGCCCGCAGATCCCGATAAAGCCTGTCAAGGGACGTCTCTTGCGTTGTCATTTCCTGTGCTTCCGCCTCCGGCGGCTGTCCTGTTTCCTGTCCCTCCGCTGCGGATGTCCCCTCTGTTCCACGTCCTTCTGCCGCAGCCGGCTGTTTCGCTCTCTGTCCCCTGTGGGCTTCCGTCATCTGCTGAAATTCCCGAATAGCTGCTTTTCTTTCATATCTACCGTACATAAGGCTTGCCTGAGGGTACATACAGATGCATGCACCCAGAATAACCACAAGTACGGATATTACCCGCAATATTTTCCGAATCACTCCCGATTTCCTCTATGCCTTTTCTTCTTTTTATCTCTTTCGTTTCTGTTCTTCTCTTTGGCTTCTCTTTGCTGCTTTTTCACAACTCTCTGTATCAGGAACAGCATCAACAGGAACTCCACGCCGATAACCAGAATCACCGCCGCCAGAAGTATGGGCCACACATCAATAACCCGCTTTACTACCATGCCTGTGCTAAAGCCCCGGTATCCGGTTTCCGCGCTTTCCTCTTCTCCGGTATAGGGCACCCTTGTCCCTCTGAGAATCAGCCGATGGGAATTGATCGCATAAGGAGTACAGGTAACCAGAGAACAATAATCCTTTTTCCCTATCACCTTCAGACTGCTCGTATCATCCGGCTCCACTACCCGGATCTGATCTACCTGATATGCCAGCGTTTCGTCTAAAACATGAAGATAAAACCTGTCCCCCTTTTCCACCTTATCCAAATCGGTAAAAAGAAGCGCATTCGGCATGCCTCTGTGTCCCGTCAACACGCTGTGCGTTCCCTCTCCCCCTAAAGGAAATGAGGTCTGTTCAATGTAACCTACACCCTTCAAAAGCACCTCTTCACTGGTTCCATAGTATATGGGAAGGTTCACGTCTATTTTCGGAATCGTAATATAGCCAAGCGCGCTTCCGACATCCAGCATATCCAGATAGCTTGTGCCTTCCTGACGCCATTGCCCGCTCTCATCTTTCAACACCGCCGCCTGTAGCTGGCTGTTGTATTGTTCTGCCGCCTCTTTAATGGCATCGATCTCTTCCTGCTCCAGATTCGTGATCTCTTCCTCATATTCCTCAATCACCTTAGAGGCATTGCGATTATATAAAAGATTGCTGAAGAAAGGATACATTGCAATCGCAAAACCGGACAGTATCATCAGAAGCGCGCCCACTCTCTTTATCTTGTTCATAGCCTTCCGCTCCTACACTAAAATAACACTAAAAAGACCTAAGCTCCCGCAGTTGTGCCGCAGGAGCCTTGGCCAAAATCTCTTTTATTCGCTTTCAGGCTTTTTCTTCGTTCCCTTGAAAAGAATGATGCCCACAATCATAACCACACATCCAACCACCGCGAACAGAAATCCTCCCGCGCCACCGGTGGTCGGCAGGGTGAAGCCTTTGGTGTTGAGGATGGTAACAGTATCGACCACATTATTGCCATCATTTACTTTTATCTCCTGTGTTATCGAAGTTCCGTCTTCCTTAACTTCAACTTCATGTTTGATAATGACACCATTGTCATCAGTGTAAGTATCTTTAAAGTCAGTCTTATACTTCGTAGTTAATTCCACTTTTATCGGTTTCGATAACAGATTGTAGCCGTCATTTGTTTGTGTTTCCACAAGATAATAAATGCCTTTTGCAAGCCCTTCGACAGAAATTTTTCCGTTTTCGTCTGTCTCCAGAGCAGCACTATTTATCTTTTTCCATTTTTTGGAAGTGTCCAACCCGGCCGCCTTTGCGTCGGCATCAGCTATTTTATCCGTATCAGCGTCTGTAGTCTCTTTGTACAAATCAAAGGTAACCCCTTGCAACGGTTCTTCCCCGCTATCTGTCTTTCCGTTTTTCGTAATATCCAGCTGGAAGGTGTAAACTACCGTGCTGTCTTCTATCTCATCCTCCGACGGCGGTTCTTCATCTTCCGAATCCTCTGGCTTAATTTGATTTGAATAAATCAATTTTACGGTATTGGTATTTCCTGCATTTACTACTGCGCCATCCGTCAGCACGGCGTTATAAGTGATACAAATTGTCTTACCCGCATAGTCCGTAATCTTTCCAGGGGTGGGAATAAGTGTAAATTCAACAGTAAAGCCATTCGTCGGAGTCCCTTCTGTCACAGTGTAACCAGCGGTTATTTCCTTAGTTGCATCCATATTCCCATCTGCCGCTGCCTCATATACCTTTAAAGTTCCAGACTTATACTCGATGCCGTTCGGCGTATCTTGTACCTTAAATGTTTTCAGCTTCGCAATATTCTCAGGAACCTTTATTGCAATCTGATAGGAAATTGTGTCACCGACGCTGTAATCTGCCTCCTGCACCCAATTACCGTCTTTATCTTTTACTTTTTTATCCACGTCCGGTTTGTGATTGATTACAGTAATTTCTGCTGACCCGTCAGCATTAATTTTTATATAACTGTCATCGTCATCGTCATCACTTTTCTCAATTTTTCCGTTCTCATTGACAACAAATTCATAAGCCTTAGATAAATCTGCAATATATCCGGTATTATCGCCTATACCCGTTTCCATAAACCGATAAGTTCCGGGTGGCAAATCAGATACCTCAATTTTTCCATTTGCAGTTGTCAATGTTACCGGATCGCCTTTACCTGTTACTGTTACCGGTTCCCATGTAACTATATCCTTATTGTCTTCCCCTTTCTCTACCTTTTTGCGCTGCAGCACAAAGGTAACTCCATTCAAATCTGTTTCCGTCGTACCATCTTTTCCCTTTTTTAACAGCGTCACTTTCTTGCCATAGGTCGTGGCATTCTTAGGAAACACATGGACGTCATACAGCCAGTCGTTCTCATTAATTGTGGTAGGGATGGATACAAGAAATGCACTTTTCTTAGTAACATTTGGCGGAACGTCTGTTTCCACTACCAGATAAATGCCTACCGGAAGATTATCAAACTTTACTTCTCCATTACTGCCTGTTTTTTTCGCAGAAATTTTAGATAAAGCCTCCCCTGCACTCGTCAGTTTTTCATCTGTAGAATTCCAATAAGTACTCAGCTCGGGCATCGCGTCTGCCGAGATGCCTTGATATATCGCTTTCAACGCATCAGCATCCTTTACCTTATAGAGCGTAAACTCTACATCTTCCAATTCTGTTGCAGCATCATCACCAGTCGTCGGCACTTTGTTTTTGTCACTTTCCTGACCTGTTCCCTGCTCCCCTCCGGTTCCATTATACTCATACTTATGAATCGTAATGCTACCGTCGGTCTTAGTGAAATCAATCGTCGGCGCCACAGCTTCCGCCTTCATCGCTCCTCCCAGCAACGCTCCCGCGAAAATCATACATACCGTTAAAAGCAGTCCCACGGCCATTCGAATGCCGCTCTTTACCTTATCCTTCTTTTTCATCATTTTCCTCTCTTCCGTTTTCCTCTCTTCTGTTTCCTGTTCTTCAGTTCCCTGCTCTTTCGTTTCCTTACCTTCCTTTCCCTTCTCTTCTGTTCGCTACCCTTCCGCTCTCTTTTCTTCCCTTCGCTGCCCTTCTGTTCCTTTTTCTTCCGTTCCTTTTTCTCTTTGGGTTTCTTCTTTCGGTGATACCGGCTTCCAAAGTATAAGCCGCAGCCCGCGAGCGATATGAACTCCAGACCCAGAATATACAGCATCGGCGCGCCGCCCGTGAGAGGAAGCTCTAATAACCCCTGATTGGAAATCTTAAGGGTAATGAATACTTTCCCGTTTCCATCCTGCTTTAGCACCAGCGCGTCTTCCAGACCCTCCGCGGTGCTCTCTCCCGCACGGTTTATCACCAGCTTTATCGGTTTCGCCAGAAGGTTGTACTGATCGATCGTTCTCGTCTCGGTAAGTTCATAATTGCCGTCCGGCAGATTCGGGAAGATAACCTCGCCTTCTGCACCCGTAATCATTTCAAGGAAACCCTTTCCATCGCCGAAATTCTGATCCTTCTTTAAACCGTCGCCGGATGTTTTGACATAGCGCTCCAGCCGAAGAGTAACTCCCACCATGATCTTGTCCGGATCATTACCCGATACTTTAATGACTTTCAGATCTGTCAACGGATCATAGATATTCGTCACATCATAATCTATCTGTTCCCCTTCGTCACTTTCCGCCACACTTACGATTCCGCTGGAAGCCTGATAGCCTGATTGATTTCCTTTATAGCTCAGATTCCCGGAAGCGTCTTCCTCACTTTCGACGGTAAATTCGTTCACTTCGCTCGTTCCCGTCACTATCTTTGTTGCCGTCACTATCTTGGTTTCCACGAAACGGTATTCATACTTTCGCCTTTTTCCTGCCTCAGTTTTTCCATAGAGGGGCAGACCCTCTACGCTGTATGTCCAGCCCTCCGTTTCTATGGTAATTTCGTTGCCATCGGCACACAGCACGGTCCGGGACTCACTGTTCGGATTCTCCGGATCCGGCGGCTTTAAAATAATCTCTACCACAGCGCCTTTATCGTCTGTAACATCCTGAAATTTGTAAGTCACATTATTGGTCTTATCCCCTTCGCTTTGAAGGAATCTTCGCTGTATTTTCAATGTGACGCTCTGCGCCTGCGGTGCTGTACCTAAATCTGCGTTCTGATCTCCCAGCTCCCATCTCTTCTGCCCGCTCATTTTGGTCTTCCCGATGACAGGATTGATATCGTTCACAATAACAATTTTATCTTGAATTTCCTCGTTTTCGTCCGCCGTAATGGTCCCGCGATAGCATTTCTTGTCACGGTCATACTCTCCCTCATCATTTCCTCCGCTTTCCTTATACATATCTGACAGGAAGAAATCATCTCTGGTCAGACCGGCTTCCTGCAGAGGAAAATCGTTGCCTGCCGTCTCGATTTCCTCGATACGGTACTCCGTTCCCGCCGGGATTCCCGTAATCGTGAATACGGACTTACCTTCCTCCAGGAAAACATCCTGCTCTATGACAACCTCCTGACTGGACTCATACTCTCCATAATCATTGACGCTTCCTTCAAGATACATCCCTGCAACATTTGAAAAAGTAACTCTGATTGTATAAGGAATCGTCACATCGATCAGATTCTTCTGGTCTATCAGGCTGCTTTCAGACACTTTCACCCGTTTCTTAATTTCCAGAGAACCTGTCTTGATCGTATTGGTATACTTTAGTTTCAAATCAAAGTATTGCATATCGCCGGCGCCATCCTCATATGTCTGGAAAAGCATTGTATTTACCGGCGGTTTGCGAATATCTGTCGGATCTGTTAACTTCGGATCCCTCTCTCTCTTATCCTCCACGTCGGTTCCCGAACCCTGCAATACAATCTTGCCGCTCTCCGACAATGTCCACGCTACATCAAAAACCTCCGTATCGCATTCTTCATTGATAGAGAGATAACTGTTTCGCCGGAACTGATCTGAAAACATCGCCGACTGTGCATTTTCCAGATAAATGTACCCCGATTCCACATAATAGTCTTTGCCATCCATGGAATATTTCGCGCCGCTTATCGGCTCAGGACCCCGGCTGGCATAGGAACCATAGTCCGGTATCATATTCTGTTCTTTCTCAAAACCGGTATCTACCTGATAAACCGCAGGCGCATTCACTGTGACATTGTCTATGTACACCGGCTTATCGTCCCAGTAGGCAAACTGAAGGCTTTTAATATCCGTATATTGGAACTCCCCGCTCTCCGAACCGTCAAGCCTGTCCATTTTCTGCAGCTGGGACATATAGATTCTAAGGGTAACCCATTTCTTTGCCTGCATCAAGCCACGGCTTCCGGCAACCGCAGATTCATTCGCCCACGTGCCGACCCTGTTTCCCGCTTCGTCGATCAATGCCACGAAGGGAGCTCCTGCGCCTGTCACTGCTTCCAGATACGCATCCAGTTCAAGATACCCATCCCGCTTCACTCTTTCCGCAGACGAAGCATCCAGACTTCCCATGCCTCTATTTTCAATCATAAAAGACCGCTTATCCGTAACATCCTGTCCGTCTGTATATTTCTTCTCGCCCGGATAGCGATATTTCAATACACAGTCCCTGCTCCCGTTATTTCCCGGAATATCCGCTGTCATAAGCTGCAGCACCGCGCCGTCCGCCTGCTGGCCGAACTGTCCCACAGACGTATCTCCCGTAATGGAGTCAAAACTCCATTTGAGCGCCTGCGCTGCCGTCTCCACACTGTAAGCGAGTCCGCTCGTTACCATATTCTTAATACTGATCGGGAAGCTTGTGTCCGTTCTCAACGTTTCCATCGCGTCCGCGAACTCTTCATTTACCAGACTCTCCCCGTCTTTCCCTGTGGTCACGACCTCTTTTTCTATCTCTAAATTGTTGGTCTTGGGAAAGTTAAAGGAAATAAACATATTGGACTCCCAGAGACCACGCTCCATATAGTACAGGGTCAGCACATGCTGTTTCTTAGAATCCAGCTGCTTAAAATCTGTTTCAAAAGTTCCTTTCTCTACGTTTTCGTATGTACCATCTTTTGTTCTGCATCCTGTTGTAGTTGCCTTGCACGTGGCAAAATTGATGCTCCCCTTTACAGCGCCGTGATCGCCACCGATGTCCAATACAAGCTCGTCATCGATAAATACCCAGATATCGTCGTCACCCTCGAAATTAAACTCAATTTCCTTTTCCTCAATCTTATCTCCCTTCTTTACCTTTACCTTTCCGTTGGGTGTCATATTAAAAGGGATCTCGAGCTTCACGCCGAAGGCATAATTCAGCTGGATGGCTTTTCCCGATTGATCGTGATCATTAAATGGGAAAAAATTACTCTTCGCAGTTTCACTGGTGGATGTATGTCCGTGTACGGCGTTTGAAGCGCCCACCCGGTCTAAAAAGTATTTTCCTTCCGCTGTCTGCTTCATGCGGAGCGTCTGGTTTGCATCGTAGCTGTCAAACTCCCAGTAGCCAGTGTCGGTATCTTTGACAAAGGGGAAAGAAATATTTTCAAACACATAACCGATGTTTTCCCCTAAAGAATTATTGCCGCGCAGAAACTCTTTGCTAAAATAGGGCGCTTCTACACCCTTCTTATCATTATCCGTTCCCATCATCAGCTTATGATTCACCAATTTGCTGTTGACCAGTCCTAAGCGCGCGCCGCCGTTATCACTTCCGTTATTATTTTTGAACTTAAAATTTACTAATCCGTTGGTGTTTGCTTCAAAGAATTCTCCAAAATACAACGGCGACTGCCAGCTGCTGTTAGCAAGGCTCGTGTTTTGAAAATACGCACTGACTGCACTGTTAAATTTTTTCGCCTGCAGTTTATTTGGACCTCCATTTGCTCCCATGTCGCCCGAAAGCGTTTTCCGGTTCCTCCCTTCCAGCTCCACGTCCGAATAATAATCATAAAAGGTGGAATTGACATACCAGATGCCGTCCTCTTTCTTATATTCATATTCTGGGATATCCGGGCTTTTATCCGCAGTGCTGATGACCGGCGGTAATAATGCAAAGGTTCGCTTTATGACTGATACATAACTGCCACTTACTACCGCCGTAAGCATAGTACCCCCTGATGAAGCCAGCGCCGCCTTATGGGCGTCTTCTATTGTTTTACGACTCAAACTTACGGTTGTATTTGCGATATCCGTGGTGCCTTTCTCTTCAATATAGAATCCGTCATACTTCGTGGACTCCAAATCAAAAAGCACAATATTATTTGACGGAAGATCCTGCTTCCCTCCATCTGCAACCGGAACATCTGCGCCATCCTTGACATAGCAAACTGTCGCCCCGTCTTTAAAATCATGCTTGATGTAAATCGGGACGCCATAATTTACCGAGCGCACATCGTTATCGCCTTTCCAACCGCCTGGCTGTACTGCCAGACTACTGCCATAGACAGCCTTCTTCCCTTTCAGGTCTTCGGTAGATATCTGCACTGTCGTATTGCCGACTTTGGGGTCATCGGCCTTCTTAATATAGAACTTATCATACTCCTCACTGTCCAGATCATATTCAAAGCTTCCCGATGCAGTTCCGATACGGATACTTCTCACTACTGTATCCCCTTTTAGCAGGACAATCTCTGCACCGCCTTCGTCAAAATCATGAATAACCCTTATCATGATCTTCCCGTTGATTGCTGTTTCATTCACACTCGCAAGCTCATTGTCTGATACAGAACCGTCACCGTCAGACTCGCTGTCCGATGTAGAACCGTCCTCACCAGCCCCGTTGTCCGGTATCGAACCGTCCTCGTCAGACTCGCTGCCCGAGGTAGAACCATCCCCGTTTTCCGTATCATTTATGTCGATGCTTACATTCTCTGAAGCAAAAATTTCCTTTTCCCCTATTCTGCCAAGTAATACAAGTATTAAAAGGAATATGGCAAACAGACGCTTCATCTGACCTTTTTCCTTAGCTGTGTTCATTCTTCATGTATCCTTATCTTCAAATTCCTTCTTTTCTGTTTTTTGACAACACATGGCACAATTTTACAAGTTTAATTATAGAACGGTTTACCGATCAAGTCAACTATTTCTAGTGGTGAATGCGCTAATAACTACAATATGATGGGGTAAAATAGATCTTGAAGATAAAAAACACACAAAAAAAGCTGCCGCCTCACGAATTTATCTTCGTTAAGCCAGCAGCTTATTCATATTTTAGAATCTATAATACCAAACTCATTATCTTCTACGCTTCTCCCACCTGCTTCAAACACAGTTCAATCAAACTCTGCGAAATATATATACCATTCTCTACCATTCGCTGTAATACAGGCTTCAATTCATCTATATAACCTTTCTGCTTTGCCTTTATTAAGACCCCCAATGTACCGGTCACGGGTAAATCCAAGTATTTTGCATGTTTCTTGGCATTGGCATCATCTATAATAACTACATCTGCCGCAATTTCTTTCGCTAAAATCATTACTTCTACCTCGCCGTCATGCAGCTGTGTTCTATACATAGTCTTTGCCATTTGGTTTTCAATTTTATCCACCCGAATCCAGTCAAGTGAACTGTCTACCGTTTTCTTGCAAACAGACTCCGTTTTTACAGACAGTTCTCTATATACCGCTTCGGGAATTATAATCTCTCCGTACAGCTTCTTTAAAATATTGAGCTGCCCTACGTGACTTAACGCAATCAATGGTGTCGTATTTACTACCACCTTACGCATTTGCCAATTCCTCCAAAAATTCATCTTCCGAGCCAAAAGAGAATACTGAAACACCATTTATACCAAGATATTGTAAAAATTCTTCTTTCGTCATTTCCGCAACACTGGCACAGTACCCTAACGAAACCTTTTTATTCTTATATAAATCCAGTGCCAACATTTTCTTCATATAATCAGCAAAATCCTTTTTATCCTCATGAAGATCCAACAATATTTCTTCCGGAACATTTATTGATACAATGCACATACGCCACACCTCCACAAGCAACGGGGCACACAAACTCCAAATCTGTCTTTCTAAACCTCTTTCTCCATCGCCTCTGCCACTGCAGCCTCGCAGCTTCTCATGGCCAGAATCGTCTTATCGAAAAGATCATCCAGCTCCCAGCCCAGCATTTCAGCTCCCTGGGAAATAATTTCTCTGGAACAGCCTGCCGCAAATTTCTTGTCCTTGAACTTCTTTTTCAGGCTCTTGACTTCCATATCCATCGTACTCTTAGACGGACGCATCAGTGCACAGGACCAGATCAGACCGGTAAGCTCGTCCGCCGCGAAGAGCACTTTTTCCATCTCCAGTTTCGGTTCTTCCTCACTGCAGATTCCATAGCCGTGAGAGCAGACTGCGTAGATCATGTCCTCGCTCACCCCTGCCTCGCGCAGAAGCTCCGGCGCTTTCTTACAGTGCTCCTCGGGATACAGCTCGAAATCAATATCGTGAAGGAGTCCGGTAATGCCCCAGAATTCTTCTTCCTGCGCATAGCCCAGTTCCTTCGCATACCAGCGCATCACGCCTTCCACCGTCAGCGCATGCTGGATATGGAAAGACTCTTTGTTATATTTCTTCAGCAGTTCCAGTGCGTCTTCTCTGGAAATACTGCTCTGCTTCGCACTTTGAGCCACGTTCTTTTTCGCGCTCTTTGCGCCGTCTGACGGCTTTTTATCAAGACTCTTCATCGTCGGGAAGAGCAAGACATCCCTGATCGCCGGAGAGTTCGTAAGCAGCATTACCAGTCTGTCGATTCCGTATCCGATACCTCCTGTCGGCGGCATACCGATCTCCAGCGCGTTCATGAAATCTTCATCTGTGGTATTTGCCTCTTCATCGCCTGCTGCCAACGCCTCTTCCTGCGCCTTGAAACGTTCCCTCTGATCGATCGGATCATTCAGCTCGGAATAAGCGTTACACATCTCACGCCCCGTTATAAACAGTTCGAATCGCTCCACATACTCCGGCTTATCAGGTTTCTTCTTGGTCAGCGGAGAGATCTCGATGGGGTGATCCATGATAAAGGTAGGCTGCACCAAATGCTCCTCCACAAACTCCTCAAAGAACAGATTCAGAATATCACCCTTCTTATGTCTTTCCTCATAATGGATTTCTTTCTCATCGGCCAGCTTCTTCGCTTCAGCGGTATCTTTCACCGTATCAAAATCCACGCCGGCATACTTCTTGACAGCCTCTATCATGGTCATGCGTTCAAAAGGCTTACCCAGATCGATCATCTCATCACCGTATGGAACGGTGGTGGTGCCGCATACTTCCTGCGCTACATGACGGAACATATTCTCTGTCAGATCCATCATGCCGTAATAATCCGTATATGCCTGATATAACTCCATCAACGTAAACTCCGGATTATGCCTTGCGTCCAATCCTTCATTCCGAAAAACACGCCCGATCTCATAGACTCTCTCCATGCCGCCTACAATCAGTCTTTTCAGATACAACTCCAGCGAAATGCGCAACTTCACGTCTTCATCCAGCGCATTATAGTGTGTCTCGAAAGGTCTCGCCGCTGCTCCTCCTGCATTGGATACAAGCATGGGCGTCTCCACCTCGAGGAAACCTTGTCCGTCCAGATAACGTCTGATGGAGCTGATGATCTTAGAACGCATAACGAATGTTTTCTTCACGTCCTCGTTCATGATCAGATCTGTATATCTCTGACGATAACGAATGTCTGTATTTACCAGGCCATGATACTTCTCCGGCAGGATCTGCAAACTTTTTGACAGTAGTGTCAGTTTCGCTGCATGGATCGAAATCTCACCTGTTTTCGTGGTAAACACTTCGCCCTCGATGCCTACGATGTCACCCACGTCATATTTTTTGAATTCGGCATAGGACTCCTCGCCGATGCTGTCTCTGGCAACATAGCACTGGATATCGCCCTGCAAGTCCTGCACATTACAGAAGGAAGCCTTGCCCATGATACGTTTGGACATCACACGGCCTGCGATGGTGACATTTTTGCCTTCCAGCGCATCATAATTATCTTTAATCTCCTGACTGTGATGGGTTACATCATATTTCGTGATCTGAAAAGGATCTTTGCCGCTTTCCTGCAATGCGGCAAGTTTTTCCCGTCTCACTTTCAGAAGTTGATTGATATCCTGCACCTGCTGCCCGTTTCCCTGATTCTGTGCCTCTGCCATGTCAATACCTACACCTTTCTCACTTGTTTATATCCTAATCAGTTCGATCTCTGAATCTCCAGCACTTTATACTGAATGACTCCCGCCTGTGTCTCCACATCTACCGTATCGCCGACCTTGGCACCGATCAGTGCCTTACCCACGGGAGACTCATTGGAAATCTTGCCTTTTAAGCTGTTGGCCTCTGTAGAACCTACAATCTTATACTCCAACTCCTCATTATATTCCATATCCAGAATCTTT
>CAMWXF010000002.1 GCA_947178115.1 uncultured Lachnospiraceae bacterium | reverse complement strand
CGGTCAGGATGCGGGCGCGGGAAAGCGGAACCAGTTCCATCACGCTGCGCAAATCCGTCTATTATATGGTTAAGGTGACACTGGCGATTCTTATCTGCCGGTTAAGCTATGGCTTTAGGAGGGCTAAGAGATGATTCCGTCCACTCTGCGTATTACACTGATCATTGCGGTTATATGCTTTTTTATTATCATATTGTATTTTCTGAAAAACAGAGCGTTGAACTTAAAATATACACTTCTGTGGCTTTTGGCGGGCGTAGTGATGGGAGTGCTCGTAATCTTTCCGGAAATGCTGCAGCGTATCATACGTCTATTCGGCATTCAGAGTAACATGAACGGTCTGTTTATTATCGCAATCGGGTTTATGCTTATGATCCTGATGGCGCTGACTTCCATCGCATCCAGACAGAACATGAAGATCAGAACACTGGTTCAGGAGATCGGTATCCTTGATAAGAGAATTCGGGAGCTGGAGGATGGGCATAGTGACGGTGAGGGCGAGGAGAGAGATGTCTGACAGAATGGAAATAGCGATTGATCTGTTATGGCTCAGACCCAGACAGGTAGGCGGAACTGAATTTTATATCAGAAATTTGTTGGATGGTTTTCTGCGGCTTGAAGAGGACTACCATTTTACCCTGCTTGTATCAAAAGATAACAAAGACTCGCTTGCGCATTATGCGAAAGATGAGAGAATTTCTCTGCTGGAGGCCAATGTAGAATCCGCGAATATCGCGAGGCGTATCCTCTGGCAGTTTTTCTGCCAGAACAGATTGTTACGCAGAAATCATATCCGCAAGTGTTTTATTCCGGTGTACTGCCGTCCCCTTTTCAACGGCGGGATCACTTATATAAATGTAATTCATGATCTGCAGGCCGCACATTATCCGGAATATCATCCGTTCCATGAGATCGCATATTCCAGATTGTGCTGGAGGCTGGATGTGCATTTTTCCAAGCATATCGTGGCGATATCCGACTGGGTACGGGCGGATATCATGGACAGGTATCATGTGAAGCCGGAGAAGATTACGACGATCTATAATCCCATCACGGTAGATTCGGACGAAATGGTATCGATGACTGAGCTGTCTGAGAAGTACGGTGTTGCGGAAAATGAATATTACTATACGGTTTCGCAATTGATACCGCACAAGAATCTGGACACGATCATTGAAGTTATGGGTCAGATTAAAGAGCAAAAAATCGACTTACCGGGCAGACTTTTGATTTCCGGCGTAAACGGGGAGAGCCGTAAGACATTGGAGCGGCAGATACGGGACAGAGGACTGGACAGGGAGATCACGCTGACCGGTTTTGTGGAAAATGCCGAACGGAACGCCCTCTATAAATACAGTAGAGCATTTCTGTTTCCCAGCGTGTTCGAAGGATTCGGGATGCCGCCGATCGAAGCGATGCTGTTCGGAACCGTTGTAATTGCGGCAGACAGGACGTGTATTCCCGAGGTGACACAGGGAAAAGCAAATTATGTGACGGACCCTTATGATGTGCAGGAATGGATTCGGGTTATGCAGGCTCCCGCAGATAGGATCGGTGAGATGGATTTTGGAGTGTATGATCAGGGAAGGCTGACGAGGAAATATTATCGGCTGTTGCAGGATATCTTCGCTCCAAGGGGCTCCTTAAGATATTGACTTCCCTCTGAGCTGGTTTATGGGTGGCCGGTGTATAATAACGGTGAATATGAGGTGTTTATGAAGATCGCAGTGATTCTGGTGAATTATAACGGAAAGCAATACAATACGGCGTGTATTGAATCTCTTCTTGTACAGAAAGATAAGGACGATTCTTATGAAATAAGAATCTATGTCGTGGACAATGCATCACGGGATGATTCCATGCAGATGATACAGGAGCGCTATGGTGCAGACGAACGGATAGAGACGATTCCTCTGGACGATAACTACGGATTTTCCTATGCAAATAATATGGGAATCCGCTGTGCGGAAGAGTGGGGTGCGGATTATGTTCTGCTGCTCAACAATGACACGGAAGTGCAGGAAGACATGCTGGCGCAGCTTATGGCATGTGCCGAAAGACATCCGGGCAGTGTGACTGCGCCTAAGATTTATTACAGCGACCATAGGAATATGATCTGGTCGGCAGGGGGAGCGGTATCGCCCATCATCAGAAAAGTACGCCATATCGGTCTGAATCAGGAAGACAAAGGACAGTTTGATCGGGAGTGCCAGATCGGGTTTGCCACTGGGTGCTGCCTGTTGCTGTCAAGAGGAGTGATTGAGCGGGCAGGACTTCTCGATGAAAGGTTTTTCCTGTATTATGAGGATACGGAATATTGCTTCCGCCTGCGGAAAAAGGGAATTGCCATTTATTACTGTCCACAGGCTGTAGTCTATCATAAGGTCGGAGCCAGCTCCAAGGGGGCGGACAGTCCGCTGTGTGCCTATTATATTGCCCGTAACTGGCTGTTGTGCAACAGGCAGCATTTAGGTGTGCGGTATCCGTTGTTTGCAGTCTACTATGCGCTTAACAGGACGGCTTGTTGTATGTTGTGGCTGCTTCACGGAAAGAAGGAGCTTGTGCAGGCTACCTGCAGAGGAATTGTGGATTATCGGAAGGGGCGTTTGGGTAGGTCAGGGCACTACTGAGGAAACCGCTTGGCATGATATATTGTTGTAGAGAAGGAGTAATGATGGGAAACGAAAAAAAAACTTATACAGGCTTTTACAGCGAGCAGGAGTTAAAAGAGCTGGGAATATCCAAAATAGGTAAAAATGTGCTGATAAGTAACAAATGTTCTATTTATCAGGCGGATATGATGGAGATGGGAGACAATGTCAGAATAGATGATTTTTGTATATTGATCGGAAAGATAAAATTAGGGAGTAACATCCATATTGGAGCGTTTTGTCATTTGAGTGGCGGAGCCGGTATCGTGATGAATGATTATTCAGGGTTATCACAGAGATGCTCGTTATATACGCAGAGTGATGACTATAGTGGAAGAAGTATGACAAATCCAACAATACCTGAAAAGTTTAAGGAAGTACAATCAGGGGAAATAGTGATTGGAAGGCATGTGATCATAGGATCATCGAGCGTGATCCTTCCAGGTGTTTCTATTGGAGAGGGTGCATCAGTTGGAGCGATGAGTTTGGTGAATAGATCCTTAGAGGCGTGGACAATGAATGCCGGAATACCTTGCAGGGCGATACGGCGTAGAGAGAAAGACATTCTTAAATTGGAAAAAGAATATGAAAAGGAATATCGATAGCATGAAGAAAGATTTGTACGTTGGACAAAGCGCTTCCGTAAAGAGGAGGGTGACAGCAGAGGATGTCGAGAAATTTGCGGAGCTTACGGGTGATTTTAACGGGGTGCATTTGGACGATGAAATTGCCAAAAAATCTATATTCGGAAGACGGGTATGCCATGGTATGCTTATTAGTTCCTTTATATCTACTGTTCTCGGAATGTATTTGCCGGGCGAAGGGACGATCTATCTATCACAGGAGCTTCAGTTCGTAAAACCGGTATATCTTGATGAGGAAATAGAAATCTCTGTTGAAGTGGAAACGATTACACAGGAGAGAGGGATTGTCAGTCTTAAAACAATAGTGACAAAATCAGATGGCGTTGTTGCCGTTACTGGAAATGCGAAAGTAATGCTCGATTAATTTTAAGAGGCGGAAGGGATATACGAAAATGAATATGGATGCGAATAAAGTGCTGATCATTGCTGAGGCGGGCGTAAATCATAACGGCAGCCTTGAACTTGCCAAAAAATTGATAGATGCAGCAAAGGAAAGTGGGGCGAATATTGTCAAATTCCAGACTGCTAAGCTGGAGTCGCTGGTTTCAAAATCTGCTCCGATGGCAGAATATCAGAAAAAAAATATGCAAATGGATAAATCACAAAGAGAGATGCTGAAGGATTTGATACTGCCATTTGACAGTTTTCTTGAACTGGCCCGGTATTGTGAGAGTCGGAAAATCACTTTTCTTTCGACGCCGTTTGATATAGATAGCATTCGCTTTTTAGATAATCTGGTAAAAGTATGGAAAGTTCCTTCCGGGGAAATTACGAATTATCCCTATCTGCGAGAGATCGCCCGAACCGGTAAACCGGTCATTATGTCCACTGGAATGTGTGAACTGCAGGAGGTGAGGGAGGCAGTTCGGGTGTTAAAGGAAAACGGAAGTGGTGAGATTACTCTGCTGCACTGTAATACGGAGTACCCGACACCTATGCAGGACGTGAACCTGAGAGCAATGAATACTCTGCGGGAAGAATTCGGACTGCCCGTAGGCTGCTCAGATCATACACAGGGCATTGAAGTTCCGATTGCTGCCGTAGCTATGGGAGCGGTAGTGATTGAGAAGCATTTTACACTGGATCGCAATATGGATGGTCCGGATCACAAGGCGAGCCTGGAGCCAGAGGAGCTACGGGAGATGGTGCAGGCGATCCGGAACATAGAGGCGGCGCTGGGAGACGGAGTAAAGAGACCTTCCACCTCGGAGATGAAGAATCGGGATGTGGCAAGAAAGAGTATTGTGACTAGGACGAATATCAGAAAGGGTGAAGTGTTTACGGAGGAGAATCTGACTGCAAAGCGACCCGGAAATGGTATTTCACCTATGCGCTGGAATGAGGTAATCGGATTGAAGGCGGACAGGGATTATGAGCAGGACGAGATGATCAGGCTGTAACAGAAGCATAAGCGTTCAAACGGCATTGCTTGACTTCATCAGTATAGTATAATAAAATAATATTTGCATTTATACTTTGTTTATCGTGAATAAAACATTTTTTTTGAAAACCGTCTATGGTGCTTTTATGCTTGCTTCTGTAGGCCGAATGAAAGAAGCGGAAAATATTTTATGGTGAAAAATGTATGTGTACTTACGGCTACAAGAGCCGAATACGGTCTTTTGAAAAATCTTATACTGAGACTGCAGAAAGAGCCTGAATTCCGGGTAAATGTTGTTGTGACAGGGATGCATTTGGACAAGGTGTTTGGCGAAACGTATCGGGAGATCGAGGAAGACGGAGTCCCTATCGCGGCAAAAATCCCTATTTTATCTAAGCAGGACGGTGCAGTCGGAATGTCCGAAACTATGTCCAATGCGCTGGTAGGCTTCGGACATTTTTTTGCGGAAAACCGGCAGGATCTTCTGGTGGTGTTGGGCGATCGATATGAGACGATGGCGGTCTGTATTGCGGCGATGAATGAGCGGATTCCGATTGCGCATATTCATGGCGGAGAAGTGACGGAAGGCGCGATTGACGATGCGATCAGGCATAGTATCACGAAGATGAGTTACCTTCATTTTACGAGTACAGAAGTATACCGCAAACGAGTGATCCAGTTGGGTGAGCATCCGGACAGGGTTTTTAATGTGGGTGCGCTCGGAGTTGAAAATATTCTCAGCCGGAAGCTGCTCGACAAATCGGAATTGGAGGAATCGATACAGTTTAAATTAGGAGAAAAGTATTGTCTGGTCACCTTTCATCCTGTGACGTTGGAAGAGAATAGCGGAATTGAACAGGTAAATGAATTGCTTCAGGCAGTGGATGAGATGGAGGAATATCGGTATTTGATCACGAAGGCCAATGCGGACGCCGGGGGCAGGGCAATCAATGAACGACTGGAGGAATTTGCCGAGACACGGAGAGGGCGGATTTATCTGACAGAGTCACTGGGAATGATTCGCTATCTGTCAGCGATGAAGTATTGTTCCATGGTGATTGGAAATTCTTCAAGTGGTATTTCGGAGGCTCCGGCGATGGGGATTCCTACCGTCAATATCGGGGATCGACAGAAGGGAAGGATACAGGCAGTCAGTATCGTAAATTGTGAACCTGAAACTTCGGCGATTAAGGGCGCGATGGAAAAGGCGGAGTCGGAGGAGTTCAGAGGGAAGATTGCGAAGACTCTTTTGCTGCATAAGCAGTCAGGCGCATTACCTTCCGAGTGCATTGTCAGTCGGATCAAGGAGTGCCTGCTCGGGGAGGATTGGGCGGAAATCGACCTGAAAAAGAAATTTTATGATATAGAGTTTGATGTATAATTGGGAAATAACGTGTAAACGGCGGGGATAGTGTTGTAGAAGAGAAGGAGCACAAATTATGAAAGTGATTGTGATCGGTCTCGGCTCCATGGGAAAGAGAAGGATTCGTTTAATCGGGCAGTATGATGAGGCGATCAGAATATGCGGAATTGACACTTCCGGGGAGCGAAGGGAGCAGACGGAGAAGGAATATGGCATAGAAACATTGGACAGCATAGAGTGTGTGCGGGAGGATGAGTATGACTGCGCATTTATATGTACTTCACCCTTATCTCACAGCGGCTTGATCCATACCTGTCTGAGTCTGAATATGCATGTGTTTACGGAGATCAATCTGGTCTCCGACGGCTATGATGAGAATATGAAACTGGCAGCAGAACGCGGAAAAGCACTTTTCTTGTCGTCTACATTTCTGTATCGGGAGGAGATTGGATACATTGACCGAATGGTCCGCAAGAGCAGCAACCCTGTCAGTTATCTTTATCATATCGGGCAATATCTGCCGGATTGGCATCCGTGGGAAAATTACAAGGATTATTTCGTGGGTGACCGGCGTACGAACGGGTGTAGGGAATTATTTGCCATTGAGCTGCCATGGCTGCTTCACACATTCGGGGATGTGCAGCGGATTCATGTGGTTAAGGCAAGAGCTACCGGGCTGCAGATCAATTATCCGGACAGTTACCTCGTGACATTGGAGCATGAGAATGGCGTTCGCGGTTCGCTTGCAGTAGATGTGGTGTCGAGAAAAGCGGTAAGGAATCTGGAGGTGTTCTCGGAAGATATGTATCTGGCATGGAACGGGACACCGGAGAGCCTGCGGTATTATGACTATGAGCATAAAGTAGAAGTTACAGTCAATCTGTATGACAGGGTTGATCACAGGGACGGATATGACCGTTTTATCATAGAGAACAGTTATCTTCATGAGATAGAAGCATTTTTTGCACAGGTGAAAGACGGAGCGGTTCCCGTATATGGTTTTGAAAAGGATAAGGAAACGCTGGCCCTGATTGACAGGATCGAGGAGTAGCATATGAACGGAAACTATAAGATAGCTTTCTGCGGTCTCGGTTCCATCGGAAAGCGCCATCTGCATAATACGGTGCGGTATCTGCAGGAACAGGGATGTGATTTTAGGATCGATGCGATCCGGAGCAGAGCGGGAGCTGCGCTTGACGGGGAATCGGCACAGTATGTCAGAGCGCAGTATTCTTATGATGATGAGATCCCGCGGGATTACGACATTATATTTATCACTAATCCGACCGCCATGCACAGAGAAAGCATTATGAAGTATCAGAATTGTACGAGGAGTATGTTTATTGAGAAACCGGTGGTTGCTGATGTCGAATGCGATTTTTCCGGTCTTCCCGATGGCTTGATCTGTTACGTGGCATGTCCTTTACGGTACACGAAGACGCTTCAGTATGTGAAGGAGCATATTGAATGTGATACGGCTTATTCTGTGAGAGCAATTTGTTCAACTTATCTTCCGGACTGGCGGCCGGGTGTCGACTACAGGAAAACATATAGCGCTCACAAGGCGATGGGCGGCGGTGTGGCGATTGATCTGATTCATGAATGGGATTATCTGGTATGGCTGTTCGGCAGACCGGATAAGGTGGAAAGCATACAGAGGAAAATTTCCGGGCTGGAGACGGACAGCGAAGATATTGCCGTATATATGGGATATTCTAAAGACAGAATCTATGAACTGCATTTGGATTATTTCGGCAGGGAAGAGAAGCGCAATTTGGAGATTTATCTTCCGTCGGAGACAATTACAGTGGATCTGCGAAACGGCAGAATTCATTTTGGGAAATCGGGCGAAGATATCATAGTGTGCGAAGACAGGGATGAATATCAGGGGAAAGAGATCGCGCATTTTTTTGATATTATCAACGGCAAATGCAATAACGATAATGATATCGTGGAAGCGATGAGGACGTTAGGTCTGGCGCAGGGCAAGGTATAAGAGCGATCAGGCAGGAGAAGACTACAGACAGGAAGCGGGTGAATTGGTTGAACAAAGAGAGCAACATTTTATTTACCATTTGTGCCAGAGCTGGTTCAAAGGGTGTGAAGGGAAAGAATACAAAAATATTTTGCGAAAGGCCGCTTGCAGCATATACTGTGGCAGCATATGAACTATTCAGGCAGCGTTTTCAGACAGAGTACGGGAGCATGGCGCTTGCAGTCAATACGGACAGCGAGTTGCTGCGGCAGCAGTTGGACGGGCTTCGAACGGAGTATCTCTATGTTCCGCGGATTGAGGAACTTGCAGGAGACGTGGTATCAAAGAAGGATGTCATCCGGGATACGTTGATAAAGAGTGAGGCAGAAAAAAATAGGATATTTGATGTTGTGATCGACTTGGATCTGACATCTCCGCTGCGCACAGTGGATGATATCAAAGGAACGTTGGAAGCACTGAATCAGGATGAGGGCGCTGATATCGCGTACAGTGTGACTTCTTCCCGCAGATCGCCCTATTTCAATATGGTGGCGAAGGGGGAAGACGGATATTATCATACCGTGACCCAGACAGGGTTCACGACACGGCAGCAGTGCCCGTTATGTTATGACATGAACGCTTCGATCTATGCTTATCGGAGAGCATATACGCTGGCGGATCATGTTCTGCCGCGGAGAGAGACAGTCTGGCAGATGAAGGATACGGGCGTATTGGATATTGACAGTGAGGAAGATTTCGAGCTGATGGAAGTGCTTGCGAAATATTTCTATCAGAAGTATCCTGCATATGGGGAGATAGAAGCGGCGGCTTCCGCGCCGGGTGGACAATACGGCGGCAATATGCTATAATTTTACGAATATTTACGGACACGGATGTTTATGAGAAAATGAGGGCATATTGGCGATGCATGCTACTATCAGCGAAAATTACGAAAAATTTCTGGACTTTGAGAACAGTGGAAAAGTATTATCTTTTCACTATCAATACCGGAACATGTTAGTGTGGCCGTTTATCAGGAATGTGGTGTGGAACTGTATTTATAAGATTCTTTTCGGAGAAAATGCCGGATTTATTGACACCAGTGCACAAAATCTGAAAAAGGGCAGGCTTTTTGGCTATAAGTGGCTGCAATTTTTTAAGATCAGTAAGAATCCGCTGTTTGCCTGCAAACAGACGGATATTTTGTATTTATATCATGTGGTCGGCAATGTGAAAGATGAGAATGATGTTTATTATAACCGGATCTATGATGATTTCGTGGCACTTCATGACAGCACAGCCATTATAGAGAGCGCACCTCTGTTTCGTCACTTTTACCCCAAGAAGTACAAGACATACGAAGCGGATTCGATCGAGATCATTTGTGCGTTTCACGAAAAAATTGCCTCCCTGAACGAGAAGGATAAGAATACCATCGAGCAGATGATTGATTATCTGAAGCGGGATTTTCCGTTTGCATTACAGGAATCTCACTGGCGTATCATTCGCATAGAACTAGAGCGGTATGCCAAGAATATGAAATTGATTTATGAGTACTACCATAAAGTCTTTAGGCGTATTTCGCCCAAGCTTGTGTTCGTAGCGCAGGCGTGTGACGGAAGCCATATGGCATGTAAGATCAAGGTTTTACGGGATATGGGAATTCCGTCGGCAGAGATACAGCATGGATTGATCAGCAGCGAGCATTTTGCATACAATTATTCCCGAGTGGTCTGCGACAGTGAAGAGTATCGCAGCTATCTGCCGGATCATTTCCTGACATTCGGACATTTCTGGGAGAAGACGATCAGACTTCCCGTGCACACGGAAGTCTTGGGTAGTGCTAATTTTAGCAGAAATTTTGATAAGACGCGCAAAAGTGACAATAGTGTCGGAAATGAGACACAGGACAAGAACATTCTTATTCTCCCGTCGGTTTTAGAGACGTATATGGAGCTGGTCAGGTATCTCTATGATAAGCTGCCTGACAGAAGACTGCTTATCAAGGTTCATCCGACGAAGACAAAACAATATGAAGCCTTCAAAACGATGGAGAACGATCGTATAAGCGTATATATTAAAGAGAATATAAACAACTTTTTTGATCGCGCCGCGATCGTGATCGGCGATGATTCTACCGCATTATATGAAGCGGCAGCGCTGGGAAAGCAAGTGATGATCTGGGATACGGAATACAGCAGAAACATGCATCGCGCAATAGGCAGGTGGTTTGCGGATAAAGAAGAGCTGCTTTCGGTTCTGCAGTCGGATCATATAAACACGCCAGCGGAGACGAAACCGGAGGATATCTTTGCCCGTGACAGTGAGAGACGATATCGGGCGTTTATTGCAGGATATGTGTCTAAATAGGGCAGGAAATGGTGATTGGATAAGAGTATGTGCGGAATCTGTGGGATGTTTCGTAAAAACAATGAAGTTGATAAAGAAAAATTTGAGCAGATGATTGATATCATTGCGTACCGTGGGCCGGATGACAGGGGCGCGTACTATGAGGATAACATTGCTTTAGGGCATAGGCGGCTTGCGATTATTGACTTAAGCAGAGAAGGACACCAGCCGTTTTCCTATAAAGACAGATACATTATGGTATACAATGGGGAAATCTATAATTTCCGTGAACTGAGAGAACAGCTGCGGCATAAGGGGTATGAATTTGCGACGAAGACGGATACGGAAGTACTCATTGCGATGTATGACTGTTATGGCAAAGAATGTGTGAAACATCTGAACGGTATGTGGGCATTTGCCATTTACGACAGGCAGCAGCAGATGATCTTCTGCTCCAGAGACCGATTCGGTGTAAAGCCGTTCTACTATTGTCATTCGGGGCAGGATTTTATCTTTGCCTCGGAAATCAAGCAGATTTTATTAATGAAGCAGGGGGATGTATATGCTAACCGGCAGAGGCTTTTGGAATATTTGATTCTGGGGGATCTTGATTATACGGATGAAACTTTATTCAGGGATGTGAAGCAGTTAAGAGGCGGATATAATCTAACGCTTCATGTCGCGACCGGCGCGTGTACTTTGGAGCAGTATTATGATCTTAGCCGGACGAGAGCAGACAGGAAGAGCTATCGGGCGGCATGCGACGATTTCAGACGGTTGTTTGAGAGGTCCGTTGCGCTCAGACTGCGGGCAGATGTGCCGGTGGGTTATTGCTTGTCGGGAGGACTGGACAGTTCTGCTATTGTGTGTATGGCCGATTCTATCATAGGCAGATCCAGCAAAAAAGTGGAGCAGCATACAGTGTCTTCCTGCTTTGAGGATAAAGCATATGATGAGCAGGAGTATATAGATGAGGTGGTGCGGCATACGCAGGTCACACCGCATAAGATTTTTGCGTCAGAGCAGGATTTGTTCGAGAACCTGGACGAGATCATCTGGCATATGGATGAACCTTTTAGTTCTACTTCGATTTTTGCGCAGTGGCATGTTTTTAAAAGCGCCAAAGAGAATAATCTTACGGTGATGTTGGACGGACAGGGCGCGGACGAACAGCTTGCGGGATATACAGGGTTCTACAGCGTGATCTTTGCGTATTACCTGAGAAGATTCCGTCTAATTAAGTTCGGACGGGAGCTCTATTATTATTGCAAGAACCGTCGTGTTTCGGAAACTTATGTAGCGGCGAAGGATGTGATCCTGAATGCCTTGGTGTCAGCATTTATGCCGAACAGATTGAAAATGTATCTCAAACGGAAGCTGGGATACGGATATTCGGGACTGCCCTTCTCGGAGCAGTTGATCGAGCAGGCGGTCAAGGGCAGGGAAATCTATCAGGTCAGCAGTCCACGGGAATATTCATTGGATCATATGAAATACAGCATGTCCTCGCTGTTACATTACGAAGACCGGAATTCCATGGCGCATTCCATAGAATCCAGAGTTCCCTTTCTGGACTACCGTCTGGCACAGTGCATTTATTCCATGCCCGTCCATTATAAGATCCGTAAGGGGATGACCAAGTCGGTTATGCGGGATGGCTTAGACGGAATCCTGCCGGATAAGATTAAAAACAGGGTCAGTAAGCTGGGGTTTGTCACACCGGAGGAAAAATGGATCAATGAAAATTTTGATCAGTTCAGAGAACAGCTCTGCAGGGCATGTGAGCAGCTGAAGGATATGATTGATGCCGGAAGAGTCATCAAATGGTTTGATGATAATAAGGGGGAGATTAAGAGAGGAAATTATCTTCCGTGGAGAATCATCTGCGCAGGTCACTGGGTTGATGTCTTCCGTGTAAAGTTTGATGATTGAGATGTTACGATTGGTAACCATGCCGGTAACAGTGTGGGCGGCTTAGCTTGCAGATGTCGGGGGAATGCTATATAATAAGATACGCAGATTCGGAGGAATGAGATGAAAGCGTTGTTCGTATTGCATGAAGGTATTTTCATATATGGCGCTAATCGGAGCATTGCGGGCGTTCTCCAGAATCTGGGGTATGATTATGACTTGTTGATCTGTAAGAGTTTTACCCGGAAGATCGATGAAGAAGAACTGCGGCAGCTTCTGGGGCAGCATTTAAAGAATATATATACGGTATGGATGCCCAGATACCGTTGCCAGTATTATGATAAGGTAAGCCTTTTCAGTGAATGTTCCCATGTTGTCAATAACATCATGGCTTTTTTCGGTAAGAGGAAAAGGACAAGAATAATCAGGCAGGGTGGGTATGACTATGTGCATCTGAACTCTCTGGTTCTGTTTCCGGTGATAGACGAAAATGCCAGGTATGTGGTTCATGCCAGAGAGATCATTAATCCACAGTATCGCAGGATCAGACAGTTTACCAAGGCTCTGGAGCGGGCTGCGGGGATCATCTATATAGATGAGGCGACAAGAATACCCATTGAAGCGGTTGTGAGTAATAAACGTGCAATGGTGCTGAACAATCCGTTTGATATGAGGTGGGTTGCGGATGCTGATTACGAAGACAGTCGGAAGAAATGCGGTGTGGCGCAGACTGACACGGTCTTCGCAATGCTGGGACAGGTCGGTGACAATAAGGGTTCGAAATTTGTGATCCGATCCTTTATGAGACATGCCAATCCGAACAGCAAACTTTTGATTGTAGGTAATAATGACCATGCGTATGGACGCGAGTGCGGGAAAATGGCGAAAGATGACGGACGTGTCATTTTTTGCGGAGAGATGAAGAACACAGGAAGCATTTATCGTGTCAGCGATTACATCATACGCGGAGAACCGCAGTTTTGTATCGGAAGAACGATTTATGAAGGGCTTTTTGCCGGGGCGGGAGTCATCATTCCCGGACACGAGACAGATATAGAACGGATGCAGTCGGGAGAAGAGCTGAGGGAGAAAATACATTTCTATGAGCCCGGAAGTGAAGAGTCGCTGGCGGCAGTGATTCAGGAATGTTCACATGTGAAGCAGGAGAACAGGGAGTTCAGGAGCAATATCGGGTACTATATGGAACGGTACGATCAGTTTATTCATAAGGTGACGGTAAACCGGAAACAGAAAACAACAAACAGAAAATAGTGCGCGAAGAGCGGCGCAGAAACAGAGGTAACTATGAAATATGCATTGATCGGCTGCGGCAGAATATCACCGAACCATATTGTGGCAGCCTTGAATAATCATTTGGAGATCGCGGCGTTGTGTGATATTGTCACAGACAACATGAAGGATAAAGTGCTGAAACATAAACTGTCATCGGATGTGGCGCAGTACACAGACTATCATAAGATGTTGGAAGAGGTAAAACCGGAGCTTGTAGCTATCGCGACAGAGAGCGGAAAGCATGCACAGATCGCATTAGACTGTATCGATGCGGGCTGCAATCTGATTATTGAAAAACCGATTGCTCTCTCTCTAAAGGATGCGGACGAGATCATAGTGCGTGCACGAGATAAAGGAGTTAAGGTATGCGCCTGTCATCAGAACAGATTTAACAAGTCTGTCCTGAAGATCAGGGAAGCGATCGAGATGCAGCGGTTCGGCAGACTTTATTACGGAACGGCGCACATCAGATGGGCGAGAGATTATGAGTATTATGCACGTGCCAAATGGCGCGGAACATGGGAACAGGACGGCGGTGCCCTGATGAACCAGTGTATTCATGATATTGATCTCTTAAGATGGATGATGGGCGATGAAGTTGATGAGGTCATAGGCTTCACGGACCGGTTGAAACATGATTATATTGAAGCGGAAGATCTGGGGCTTGCATTGATCAGATTTAAGAATGGAAGCTATGGTATTGTGGAAGGTACGACCAATGTATATCCCAGGAATCTGGAAGAGACATTGTATATCTTCGGAGAGAAAGGGACCGTCAAGGCCGGCGGCGAGGCGGTTAATATCATTGAGGAATGGCGTTTCTCGGATTATCTGGATGATCCGGAAGAAGTCAAGAAGGAGTGTCATGAGAATCCGCCGAATATATATGGTTTCGGACATTCCAAGCTGTATGCGGATGTGATTCAGGCAATCGAACAAAACCGTGCGCCTTATGTGGATGCGCAGGCCGGGCGCAGGGCTTTGGAGTTGGTGCTGGCGATCTATGAGGCGGCCTATACGGGCAAGACGGTTAAGCTCCCGATGACGAACTGCAGCACAATGGACTTTGTCGGCAGATTTGACGGAAAGGCAGAAGAATGAGTAAAGAGTATCATGCAGATGCCACCAGTCTGATCAGCGATGATGCCCAGATCGGCAGCGGAACGAGAATATGGCAGTTTTGTAATATCATGGGCGGTTCGGTTATCGGCGAGAACTGTAATATCGGGCAGAATGTATTCGTTGAGGGCGGGGTACGCTTAGGCAGCAATGTCAAAGTGAAGAATAATGTGGCATTGTATCAGGGTGTTGTTTGCGAGGACGATGTATTCTTAGGTCCTAACTGTGTATTTACGAATGTGATCAATCCACGCAGCTTCGTAGAGAGAAAGCACGAATTCAGGGAGACGATCATTCGGAAGGGCGCTACTATAGGTGCCAATGCGACGATTGTGTGCGGAAACACGGTTGGCCGGTACGCTATGGTGGGAGCCGGTACGGTAGTGACACATGACGTAGGAGCTTATCATCTCGTGGTGGGTAATCCCGGAAGGCATGTTGGATATGTCTGTATGTGCGGATGTAAATTACAGGGGGAAGCCAGTGCATGGAGCTGCCCGGAATGCGGCCGTAAGTATAGTGTGACGGCGGATGGTGTAGTGGAGGATTAAGATGGAATTCATAGATTTAAAAGCGCAATATCGTGCGCTGAAACAGGAGATTGACAGTAATATCAGTCAGGTCTTGGCAGACACTGATTTTATTATAGGAAAACAGGTGTCAGAGTTCGAGGAGAAGCTTGCCGCGTATGTGGGGGTCAATTATGCGGTGGGGTGTTCCAGCGGGACGGATGCCCTGCAGTTGATCTATATGGCTTATGGAATCGGCAGTGGAGATGCGGTGTTTTGCCCGGATATGACTTTCGTGGCATCTGTGGAACCTGCATTTATGCTTGGGGCGGAGCCAGTTTTCTGTGATATTGACAAAGACACTTATAACATCTGTCCGGACAGCCTGGAGAGACAGATCAAGGCTGTGTGCGCCGCAGGGAAGCTCAAGCCGAGAGCCATTGTGGCAGTAGACTTTATCGGTAATCCGGCGGATTATGATAAACTGCGCAGTTTAGCGGACCAATACGGGTTACTGCTGATTGAAGACGCCGCACAGGGCATGGGAGCTTCTTATCATGGAAAGAAATGCGGGGCGCTGGGAGACATAGGAGCGACTTCCTTCTTTCCGTCTAAGCCTCTCGGGTGTTACGGAGACGGCGGCGCAGTCTTTACCGACAGTCAGGAGATGAATGAACTGCTCAGATCCCTGAGGGTTCACGGCAAGGGGAGCAGTAAGTATGATAATGTGAGAGTCGGTATGAACGCGAGACTGGATACGCTGCAGGCGGCAGTCATGCTGCCGAAGCTGGCACGTCTTGATGATGAGATTGCGAGAAGACAGGAGATTGCCGGAAGATATGACGAGGCGCTTAAGGATAAGTTTGTAATCCCTCATATCTGTGAAGGTACGGTGTCTTCTTATGCACAGTATGCGCTTCTGGCCGAGAACGTACAGCGCAGGGATGAGATCAGGGAAAAACTGCAGGAGCAGGGGATTCCGACGATTGTTTATTATCCGAATCCGATGCATCGTATGAAAGTATTTGCAGACTGCTTCATGGGTGATGAGACTTTTGAAAATACTGTTGACTATGCGGACAGAACGTTTTCGATACCTTTTTCGGCATATTTGACGGGAGAGGATCAGGAGAGGATCATCGACGTGCTGCTCTCTGTCTGAGGAGTGCGGGCAAAGATTGTATGATGCAGCAGGATACGGAAAGATATACCATATGACGGGAATAAAGATGGATATTCTGAATTATATCGTAGAAGAAAATATCAGCGTTTTTGATACCATGAAAAAGATCGATGCGGGGGCAAGAGGCATCGCTTTTGTGTGTCGGGGATTAAAGCTGCGCGCGGTGGTGACAGACGGAGATATCCGCAGGTATATTCTGGGCGGAGGAAGTCTGGAACGTGCGGTTTATGAGATTGCGCATAAGGAGCCGATTTACCTCAAGGAGGATCAGGAGAATCAGGCAGCCGTCTTGATGCGGAAGCATTCCATAACGGCGGTTCCGATCGTCAACGAGCGGGAAGAGATTGTAAAGATCCGTTTCATTAAAGAAGAGTTTCGAGATAAGGAAGCAGAAGAAAAGCGCAGTTTGGATTTGCTGCTTGTTATTATGGCAGGAGGTAAGGGGACAAGACTGAAGCCATATACGGATATACTTCCGAAGCCGTTGATTCCGGTGGGGGACAAGACGATCACAGAGCATATCATGGATCGCTTTGCTGAGTATGACTGCAGGCAGGTTATGATGATCGTCAATTACAAGAAGGATTTTATTAAGGCTTATTATGCGGACAGTGAGGAGCCGAGAAATATTGTTTTTGTGGAAGAAGATACCTATCTCGGAACCGGTGGAGGTCTTGGACTGTTGACTGACAGAGTGCAGGACACTTTTTTCATGTCTAACTGTGATATTCTGATTGATGCGGATTATGCTGATATTTTGGATCATCATAGAACGAGCGGCAATATGATAACTATGGTATGTGCCGAGAAGAGGTTTGAAATTCCTTACGGAACCGTACAACTGGGGCAGGATGGACAGATCACGAAGTTGAAGGAAAAACCGCGGTTTAACTATTATGTGAACACGGGGTTCTATGTGATTGAGCCGTCCTTTTTACAGAAAATTCCCAGTAATACATTTATCCATATTACCGATGTGATCGACAAGTGTATCGCAGACGGAGAAAAAGTAGGCAGTTATCTGATCAGCGATGATGCATGGATGGATATGGGACAGTTTGATGAGTTGGAGAAGATGAAGGAGCGGCTGGGCAGTCTGTAGAACATGTGGTGTACAGGTGGCTTGGACCGCAGAATATAAGACCGATAAGAAATATGTATGTGAAGACAGTATAAAGCAGATGGGAGCAGGCATGGGGAAAAAAGTATTAGTTACAGGAGCAGACGGATTTATCGGAAGTCATCTGACAGAGGAACTGGTGAAGAAGGGATATGATGTAAAAGCGTTTGTATACTATAACTCTTTTAATACATGGGGATGGCTGGATACAATGCCGGAGGACCTCATGAAACACGTCGAGATTTTCAGCGGTGACATCAGAGATCCGAATGGAGTGCGCACCGCGATGAGAGGCGTTGATGAAGTGTTTCATCTTGCGGCATTGATTGCGATTCCGTTTAGCTATCATTCGCCCGATTCTTATGTGGATACGAATATTAAAGGAACCCTGAATGTCTTACAGGCGGCAAGGGATCTGGAAACTTCCCGGGTTTTGATCACTTCTACCTCAGAGGTATACGGTACGGCGCAGTATGTGCCGATTGACGAGAAGCATCCCTATCAGGGACAGTCGCCTTACTCGGCTACTAAGATCGGAGCAGACCGTTTGGCGGAGAGTTTTTACCGCAGTTTTAATCTTCCGGTATCTATTGTAAGGCCCTTTAATACATACGGGCCGAGACAGTCAGCCAGAGCCGTAATTCCGACGATTATCACCCAGCTCCTTGCCGGAAAGGATGAGATTAAACTGGGGTCTTTGACTCCGACGAGAGATTTTAACTATGTAAAGGATACGGCAAACGGTTTTATCGCGATTGCCGAGTCGGAGCGGACGATCGGACAGGAGATCAACATTGCGACGAAACGGGAGATCTCGATCGGGGATCTGGCGGGTGAAATTATTTCTCAAATTAATCCACGCGCCCGCATCGTTTGTGACGAGGAGAGACTTCGTCCTGAGAAGAGTGAAGTCAACAGACTGCTGGGAGATAATACGAAGATCATGCAGTTGACCGATTGGCGGATGCAGTATACATTTGAAGAAGGTATTGCGGAAACGATTGCATGGATCAGGGATAACATGAATCAATACAAGGTGGATTGCTATAATATATGAAAATTTTAAAGCAGATCAAAGGGATCTATACACAATTTTATGAGATATTCACGCCGGAACAGAGACGGGGAAGTATTGTCGTTTTTATTCTGATGTTTATAGGTTCTTTTTTGGAAATGCTGGGTGTTTCTGTGCTGGTGCCGATGGTGGGGGTCATTCTGTCACCGGTGGAGCTGTTGCATGATCCAAATAAGCAGTGGATATGGGAATGTCTGCATATTGACAGCACAACGGAGCTGGTAATGCTGATTTCGGGTGGAACCATGGCCATATATATATTCAAGAATATATATATGTCTTTTCTGTCTTATTATAAGAATCGTTTTTTTCGTAAGGTAGATCAGGAAACATCCATGCGGTTGATGAATTCTTATTTGAGCAGAGACTATACATTTCATATCAATACGAACAGCACGGTGCTGCTGCGCAGTATTATTTATGATATTACGGGTATATCTTCCACGCTGACCAGTGTGTTTACGATTATTATGGAATGTATGTCCACCCTGATGATCATTATCGTGCTGTTTGTGACAGACTGCATGATGGCGGTTACCCTTGGAATTTCGGCTGCATTTGCGCTGGTGATCATTATTGCGGTTTTTCATAAAAATATGCGCCGTCAGGGGCAGAATTCACTGGGATACCATCAGCGCTGCATTAAGGCGGTCAATGAAGCGTTTAACGGCATTAAGGATGTGCTGGTGACGGGAAGACAGACTTATTTCGCACAGAGCTATGAAGAGGCGGTGACGGGAAAGAACAGGGCAAATGCGATCAAAAACTTTGCCTCGGAGTGTCCGGCCTATGTGATCGAGGGGATATGCATTGTTACTTTTATTGCAATGTTGTGCATAAAATCTCTGACAGGACAGAACGGAACGGAGTTTGTTTCAAACGCGGCGGCTTTTGCAATGGCGGCATTCCGCATTCTTCCTTCGGTTGGTAAGATTACGAATAATTATAATATTATTGTCTATTATCGGGCGACCATGAACGATGTCTATAAGAACATCTGCGAGGTGCAGAAAATTTCGGAGCAAACCGACTTAAGACAACAGCCGGCATTAGCAGACAGAGAGAAGCAGGCGCATAAATTTCAACGGCAGATATGCCTGAAACAGGTAAGCTGGAAATACCCGAATACGGAAAAGTACATTATCAAGGATTTGGATATGACGATTACGAAAGGGCAGGCGGTCGGGTTTATCGGGGCATCCGGCGCCGGCAAAACAACGCTTGCGGATATGATTCTCGGTCTTCTTCCTACACAGACGGGCGCTATATATATGGATGATATCGACATCAGAGAGATCCCCGGGACATGGAGCCATACGATCGGATATGTGCCGCAGAGCGTATATCTGACAGATGACACGATTCGGAATAATGTGGCATTCGGTATAGACCAAAAAGAGATTAATGAGGAAAATGTCTGGGAGGCCTTAGAGCAGGCCCAGCTTAAGGAGTTTGTGAAAGGGCTGCCGGGCGGGCTTGATACGATCGTGGGAGAACGTGGAGTGAAATTTTCGGGCGGTCAGAGACAGCGGGTGGCCATTGCCAGGGCATTGTACTATGACCCCGATATTATAGTGCTGGATGAGGCTACCTCCGCACTGGATAATGAAACGGAATCCGCTGTGATGGAGGCGATCGAATCTCTGCAGGGCCATAAGACGCTGATTATTGTGGCACATAGGCTCACCACGATCAAGAGCTGTGATGCGGTGTATGAGATTACGAACGGCAAAGCGGTTTTGCAGAACAACAGGGAGGCCGGTCATGCTTAATTTATTGATGAGTCTGGTGGGGGAGAAGGAACTGAGTGGCCGGGCCATAGAGGATATTAAAGAGAAGACAAAACCGGATGCTTTATATATGGTGGTGGGCAAATCGGAAGAACTACCCATCTATGAGGCATATGGGGAATGCGTTCTGCGCGAGCATGCCGCGCAGGGGATCTATTGTGATCAGCAGCAGGAGTCAGAAAACTATATTGCCTTGGAAGACGATGTCATACAGTACATGAACAGGTACAGTATGGAGATCATGCACCAGCAGAGAAGGTTTGAGTTATATCCGGATTTTCAGATTGAACCGGATTGGAACAGCCATTATACTGTTTATATGCACAATGTTTTTTTCTGGTACAATTTTTTAGTAAGGAAGCAGATTACGCATGTATTCCTGTCAGCGATACCGCATGAAGGGTATGACCTTATTATTTATCGTCTTTGCAGGTATCTTCATATACCGATTAAGCTTGTACACAGTTGCTTCATCCCGTTTAGAAGATATCCGCTCGATGATTTTACGATAGACGAACCGAAACTGACCGCAGAGTATGACAAGCTGCTAAAGCAGTATGAACACAGTAGTTTGGATGAGATTCCGCTGGAGGGGAAGACGGCGGAGGTGTTTGACAGGTGGGCCTCTTTGCAGCCCGATCAGATGAAACCATGGTATATGCGTGTCGATCCTTTTATAAGAAGGCTGCGGCAGCGGTTCTATGAGACGAATATTATTAGAATATGGAAAGGAATCCTGGGAGAGGATTATGCCAGATACGGGAAAAGTCCGGCATTCCTGAAAGCGGCGGTTGTAAAGCTGCCGGAGCTTTTGAAGATGATACCTGTGGCTTGGAAGCGATGGCGTTTTGTCAGACCGGTCAAGAAGCTGAGCATAGAG
>CAMWXF010000001.1 GCA_947178115.1 uncultured Lachnospiraceae bacterium | reverse complement strand
TAGTTTTTCTTCCGTGAATTTCCGGCGAGATGCCGATACAGATTTCCTCCCGTCAAGCAGCCGCTATGGCTGCCCCGGTAAAGAAATAAGAGATTCACTTTGAATTGATAGATTTACTATAACAGAGAGCGTAGCGATTCGCAAGATTTTTCTCTATAATCCGATTATATATCCTATCTTCCAATATAAAACACATCACAATACTTCTCCGCAAACACATACTGCGGCTGACAGTTCGTCAACACCTCATTCTTCCCGCAGAGCTCCACAAGCTGCTCCTTGGCATGCTCCATTTTAGGCAGATACACCACCAGTGAATGCGCATTCCGAATCTTATCATCCACAAATGTCCCTGCATGGTCCACAGCAACAAAATACACCCCCGGATACTCCAGCAGTTCATTCGTCACATCCCAGATACACCATTCCTCACCGGGCTGATACAGATACACGACAGGCGTATTCTCCGCCGCCCACTGTTTCGCGTATGCGGTCTGTTCCCGGTCCTCCGGATAGAGAAACACCACGTCCTCCCTCCAATACGCCAGCACGAGCATTGCAAGGCAAAAGACCACAGCAGCCTTTTCCGTGATCCCTCTGTGTCTGATAGCAAATGCAAGTATTTTCCCGCCATTCATGGCAGACGCATCGATTACCCTTCCCCACAATGTTTTGACTGTCAGAAAAATCAGCAGCACGACAATCCCGTAGATCGGAAGCTGATAGCGGTTGGAAGTCTCTCCCAGCAGAAGCGCTGTCTTGGAAACCGCCAGAAAATACCCTGCCGCAGTAAACAGGAGCATATAATATCCAACTCCTAACTGTCCGCCGCTTTGTCGATTTTCCTCTATTTCATCCTGCTGCTCAGCAACAAATTCTGGTTCCCCACGAACATTTTTTTCTTTCCCCACGATCCCATTACTACACCGGCGCAGCACCACCGCAAGGAGCACAATAATCAGAAGAAGCAGGAAAAACATATACCCGAACACATATCGATTCATCAGATCCAGAAAAAACCATACCCGTCCAAATGTATTAGACAAATCAAAGAAATTCTCCGTTGCCTGCGCTCCCCGCTGTCCGCGAAACATCTGTGCCGGAAAAGATGGGTAGGTCAGATAGGCGAGGACGAACGCAATCCCCTGACTGATGCCGTAACGCAGACAGTTCCAAAGATTTCTGTCCCTCCACAGCAGCCACACGCAGAACGAAACTGCCAGAAAGAAAAGAAAAATAAAGTAATAATACTGTGTCAGAAACCCGACATAAGTCACCACTGCCATCGGCACAAGACTTCTCATAACCGACAGCCTCTTCTCACCACGCCGCACCGTCTGTATATGCAGGAGAGCACACAACAGCACGAAGGACGTCAGCATCTCATACATCCGTATAAAAACCACGCCGCTCATGGCTGCCGGACATAAACCGTAAACCAACGTCACAAGAAATGTCAGTCTGACATCCCGTCCGCTCACTAAATATGACAAACATGTCAGTAATACAATGTTGATTCCATGGAAAAAAAGATTGACCGATAAACCGATCCACTTCGAAAACACATCCGGCACCAAGGAAGCCACCGTGTGAAACACCCAGTAATACATCGGCGGGTGCACATCCCACGACTGCACCTGCTTCACCAAACCGTATTGGAAACGCTCTCCGGGAAGCACCACGAACTCACTGCGGTAAGTCTCCCTGTCCATCCACTGTCCGTCTTCCACATAGAATCCGGCCGTGCGCGCCGTGGAATAATAGGTATAATATTCATCCTCGTGAAATCCCTGTTTCTGCGTACAGAAATAAAAGGCGGCCGCCATCTGCACCACCCAGATTATCAGAAAAAGTATGAGGTATTTTTTGTTAATTCTTACATTACTTTCCATTTCACTGTTCTTTCATGCTGACAGTCACCACACACATCATCCCCACAGTACCCCAAAATATATATTCTGCGGTTCTCAGTTGCGCCCGACTTTCTTCTTCCACGCATGGACTCTTCTTACTGTCCGTGGTGCAGCCGTAAGCAGCAACAGATATATTTTATTCTTCCTCGTAAGATAGGGGTTTCTCACAGTGTCATACAAATGCTGCCGCAGATATTTTTTCACCTGATTATAAAACCGATTGTGTCCCGTCATCTGTGCGATCGGCACATGCAGCAGATAATCCAGCCGCTGATACAGATTGAATCGTATCGCATAATCGTGCAGCGCCGGATAGCGCTCGTCTACCAACACCTGCATTCGATCCGCATTGTCCACGATATCCAGAAACACTCTGGAAAAACTGTCCTTCGTACGGCTGCGAGTCGTGCTCGTCTGCCTGCACACTACATGATAGCACTGTTTCGGTAGGATCGTGATTCCGTCGATCTCTTGCAGTAGCTCAACTAACAGACTGAAATCCTCATTCAGTACGCCTTCCGGGAATCTGTGCACCGCAAACAATTCTTTTCTCACCAGCTTTGTGCAGAAGGAGCAATCGCCTCTGTGCAGCAGCAGTTCTTTCAGGAACTCTTCTGTCCCGCAGAACCACCCATTCTCCGGCGGCATGCATACATCTGGCAGACGGTTTCCCGCTTCGTCCACCTCGTCTCTGGAAATCTGTACGATCGGCACCCGTCTGTCCTGCAAAGCGTTCATCATCAGCTCGTACATATCCGGCTCAATATAGTCATCACTGTCCACGAACCCGAGATACGTTCCCGCCGCAAGACCGATTCCCATGTTACGCGCCGAGGATGCGCCGCCATTCTTCTTATGATAAACGCCTATGCGCCGGTCTTCCGTGGCCAACTTGTCGCACAGCTTATCCGTTCCGTCCGTGGAACCGTCATCTATGAGAAGGATCTCCAGATTCTCATAAGTCTGGGCACAGATGGAGCGCACACACTTTTCCAGACAATCTATGGAATTGTACACCGGTACGATCACACTGATCTTTTCCCCCATCTTACTTCCTGCTCCCCGTCATCATCTGATACATTTTCTTCGGGCGAACGGGAGGCGCCGCACTTAAGGGGCCTTCCTGTGCAGGCACGATTTCCCCCTGCAGCAGCCTGTTTGCGAATCGCAGAAGCTCTTTTGCCGCATGCTCCGCATTCCACATATCACGAATCGTCTCGTACGCTTTACGCCCCATGCCCTTGCGTTCCTCCCAGTGATCGAACAGATCAATCACCAGTTCTTCCATCTTATCATATCTGTCATCTGGATAAACCAGTCCGTTATCGCCGTGCTGAATCAGATAAGGGGCCGCGCCGACCTGTGCATTGACCACCTCCACGCAGCCGCTGTTCATTCCCTCATTGACCACGGCTCCCCAGCCTTCCAGATAATTGCTTGTGAAAATATGAATATGGCACTTCTCCATCACGTCCCGCACCTTCTCCGGCGCAGTGTATCCGTAGAACTGAAAATGTTCCGTAAGTCCGTTATTCTCTACATCCTGCCTGATCTGCGGCTCCATCTGCCCGTCTCCCAGCATATGAATAAAGAATCGATGCCCTCTGTCATGCAAGGTATTCGCCAGGCGTACCATATACTCCGGATGTTTCAGCGGGATGAATCTTCCCGCCCATACGATGTGAAGCGTTTCGTCACACGGTTTCATATTTACAAATTGTTCTTCCCCGTAAGTACGCAGTGCCGTAAAGTATCCCCATCGGAACATTTTATCAGGATATGCGCCGATCAGATGAAAATCCGATGCCGCATAGGCACCGGCACACAGCATACATACATTCTGCGCGCGATATCTGATATGCTCCCGATATTTTGCCACAAGACCTCTGGGCGATACCGCTTTCCATTGTCCTTCCCGATAGATCCGCTCACTGACGCGAAGCGTAACTTTGCCGGATCTTAATCTGGAGTCTGCCAGATCCTCTCTGCCTGTCCATCCGAACATCACCACATCGCTCTCCGCTATCTTTTTCAGACAGTCATACTCCGCCTCATACAAACACTTTACATAGGGCAGGCTGCGGACATCCACACCCCACCCCATAGCTACCCGCTCCTGTTCCATGGGCATGGTCTGGATAAAAGTATAGTCACTGCCCAGCTCCTGATAAAGCGCCTCGCACAGCGGAATCTGATGATGATTGATATAATTGGAGACAAACACAAAGGTCATGATAACATCTCCCGATAAATGTGTATCAGTCGATAATAATTCTGATCCGCGTCATGATTGACCCGCGCATGCTTTCTGGCATTGTCTGAGAACCGCTCTACAATGGCTTCTTTTGTAAAAATCTCGATGATACTGTCCGCCAGCGCTTCCACGTCTCCCGCCGGATACAGCATCCCGTCACCGCCGTCCGTCAGCAGATTATGCACGCCGCCCACGTCCGCCGCCACACAGGGTACACCCAACAGCATAGCCTCTCCCAGCGAATTAGGCGAATTTTCCAGTGCGGAAGGCAGCACAAAAAGATGACTCTGCAAATATTGTTCCTTCATTTCCTCCGCAGTCAGCATCCCCAACATCGTCACATGATCGCGCAGATGATTATCCCGAATCAGTTTTCTGATATATTTCCCGTACGCCGACAATTTTAAACGATCCTTAAGCGTACTGTCTTCAATGATATTATTGCCTGCCACATAGACATGGGCTTCCGGAAACTGCTCCAGCACTTTCGGCATCGCCCGCAGCAGATAGTGAAATCCCTTAAGCGGATAATCACCCTGACTCAAGAAAATACTGTAGGGACGGCAGGCTGTTCTTTTCCATCTGTCGCGATAGAAGAGGCCGCGCAGCGTCTCATTCAGATAATGATACTGCGCCGCCGGATTGATCTTAGCTGCCTGCGTGCGGTCAAAATCAGTTCTGCCGGCTATATTCCCCGCCATGAGCAAAGCCTCTTTCTCATGTTCTCCCCGCTTCTTAAACTTCTTTTGCTGCTGTCTGATGCTGTCCTGTCTGATCCGATCGCGCAGCGTCACCTGCCGCTGTACTTTCATCGGCAGATCAGCCATATACTCCTCCGCAATCGCACTGCAAAGTCCCTGTATGCCGACCAGCGTCCTCTCCGGACGTCCGTAGGCTTTGATGCAGGCGAGCGCGTGCGGATATTCCACTCCGAACACATGTAGAATATCCGGTTCAAAATCCTTCAGAATCTCCTGAAATTTCGTTTCAATGCTGTCATCATAAATCTCAGGCGCATCAAGATTTTCAATAAATCCATAACAACGGCAGGATGCATTTTCCCCCAGCTGCATCGTCCGTCTGAAATCTTCCATCTCCTCTGTAACCGGAAAAGCAATTCCAAGTTCGATCCGGTTCCACCCCTGTTCCTGCACGACACGTTCCAGAAGTCCGCTCAGCCATCCTTCTTTATTGCTATATGAAATTCCGAGCTGTCTGGCAATTGTCGGAAGCATAATATTGCATACCCATAGTACCCTCATGTCTCTCTCCTCCGAAGTATTCCATATTCCTGCGCCTGATCTTTTCCCTGTATCCTTCATCCACCGAAAACAGTTCCCCTAAATCCGCGCAGACGTATTACATAATGTGCTTTCTCATCCGGTATACAGCACCTTTTTTATCTTCTGATAAATCCCCGCCGTGACCGGATTTTTCGCAATCCATGTTCTGACAGGCGCCAGCGTCACAGCCATGATCAGTCGATACTTACGCACCTTTGCAACCGGCATATATCTGTTTACGATCTCCCTGTGCTCTCTGCGTGAACGGCGTTCATTCTCCTTCGTCTCGGAAAATCCCCCGCCTTCATAGAGCGCCACGGTAACAGGCATATAGACCGTCTTTGCATGAGCCCTGTAATAGCACCACAGAAAGTGTTCGTAATCGGCACGTACCGCGTAAGCTGTATCGAACGATTTCTCCCGCAACAGCGCTGCCTCGTAGAAGCACGCCTGATGACAAGGCACATTGCGGTAACAGGCGAAATCATCAATCACCGGATTGGACTGTACCTGTGTTCCCGTCAACCGTTCATAAATATTGCCGTAGAAAATATATCTCGTCGTTTCCGGCTGCATAGCCTTCTCTCTGTCAGTTTCCCGGCTCCCCGTTTCCCGACTCTGCACCTGTTCCCGAATCTTCCCGCTGACCCGCTCCAACACATGCATATCATAGAAGCTGTCCCCGCAGTTTAAAAAAAGGACATAGTCGCCGCACACATACTCCACTGCCTGATTCATGGCATCATAGATGCCTGTGTCTTTGCTGCTGTAGACGCGAAGCTTCACGGCAGATTGCTCTCCCGGCTGTCCATGCGGGGCTTCACATGCCTTCGCATAGCCGTCCAGATATTTCCGTGTCGCTTCCTCCGTGGAACCGCCGTCTTTTATGATGATCTCATAATCCTGCCATGTCTGATGCAGAATACTGTCGATCGTCTCCCGCAGCTTCTCCCCCGCATTCAGGCACACTACAATGATGCTGAAAGTCATATTCTGTTTTACCCTCTTAAGATTTATTATGCCATATTCTATCTGAACTTCTCAACCCTTTGTATCGCTTTGTCGCATAATTAATTCACATCCGATAAAATATTAACCATATCGTGGAACAGGAAAGATTTATAAGGCAGAATCAACGTCCCGTCCTGATCCGCCCGGCTCATGTATACGGCAAAATATAAAATCGCCGCCAGCAGAATCCCCAATCGGAACAGCCTGCGCCACTTCGCATTTTCCACCTGCTTAAGCAACATCGGCAGATACAGTATGTGACTGATTGTCAGATAATATCCGATGCGGGATATAATCGGCAGGAAGGAGCAGAACACATACAGCACGAGCGCTCCCAGATTCAGATAGAAATAGAACCCAAAACGACTGTCTTTCTGCATAAAGTACACGATTCCCGCGAAAACAAGCACCGCAAGGCACCGCAGAATATTGATGTAACTCGTTCCGCCCTCCAGATACTCCGTATCTTCATAGGTCGGATAGAGCAGAATCACCACTTTTAAATAAAAGTCCTGTGCGAACAGGAAGGTTGTACAGAATAGAGCCGCAATAGCAAGCTGCCACTTCTTCCACGCCTTGGATGCCAGATAGTATAACGGAATCACCACAAGCAAGGACTTATGAAACGCCGATCCGAGCAGAATCAAAATGACGAATCTGCCCCATTGCCCGCGCTGCACAAATTTCATGGAATAGAGTGCCACCGCCAGCGCCAGATAATAGCGTACCGTACTGAATGTCTGGAAATAATATCCCAGCATCATAAACAGGAAAAATGTCAACGGAAAATCATCGCTCTGCTCATACATCGCTGACAGGAACAAAAACACTGTGACAAAAGCATACACCGCAAAGACAAGCAGATAATTTTCAAAACCGGATAAGCCGTAGATTAATTTTACAAGCAGATTAAATCCGATCTCCGTGGGCACGTACGAATCACAGTTGACCAGATGCATGAACTCCACGTATTTGGCGTAGTCGTTCCCCACATTCAGCCTGCACGCCGACAGCGCAAACAGGATCAGAAATACAGACAGAAGGCAGACGCGGTTACACATCTGTTGTCTCGTAGTCATATACGGTTGTATGACCGGCCGGCTGTTCACCATGCCCGCAAGCAGTACCGTAACTGCCGCCACCGTAATATACAGAATCATCGAACGATGTTATCCTTTCCCTGTCGTTTGTCCCGCCTCACGCACACCCGCTTTCATCCACGCATATGCCTTTTTCAGCGAAACCTCCCGGCACATTTCTTCTCTGTGAACCCATAAGAAACGAAAAGCCAGCGGCAGCGCCAGTCGTCCGTAGAGGTAATGATACAGCACGCCTCTGTCCCGGAAAAATTTCTCGTGATATCCGCTGAACCATGTGGATTTCCGTTCTGTTTCTTCCCCGATACATATTGTATGGGAATATATCTTCAAACCGGCCTTCAAACAATCTCTCAGAAAAAGACTGTCCTCCCCGTTGCTGTACTTGGCACCGCCGCCGAAAAGCAGAGAATAATGTACATTAGCCCGCAGCAGAGCAGCATGTCTCGCCGTGATACTGTACGCCGGATAACGCCCGTAATTGCGGCGGTTGATCCGATGGATGTCCTCATTCCAATAAGTCCTTCTGGCAGGTGAGACCTTCACATTAACCAGAATCATATCTGCATCCGGCAGCTCTCTGTACGCTCTGCGAATCGCCTCGGCATATCCTTCCGACAGTACAATATCCTCGTCTGAGAATACGCAGATCTCACCGTCCGCATGCAACAGAGCGGTATTGCGGCTCAGCCCCACACCTCTCTCCGGCATAGAGAAAACCTGAATCCTGCTGTCTTCGGCCGCGATCTCCTCATAACCGTAACGGTCACATTGGTTCACGATCACCGCATCGGTCTGTATATGCATTTGTTTGACCAGCGCGGAAATATCCTGATTCACCGCCGATACCAACAACTGTATTTTCATAGTTTGCCTCATTTCCGATCAGCGCCCTGTCCTGTCTACGCCTTGTCTGCACGTCCGAACGCATGCCCATAGTATCTGCGCAGGAACTTCTCATCCGCGCCGCCGATCGCTATCCCCGCAATACGACACTCTCTAAGCTGTATCTGTTCCATCACATAGGCAAGATATGCAGCATGCACTCTCCCGTAATCAGCCACGAGCACTACGCCCTCGGCCGCACACAGCCTGTTCCATTGTTCATCGGTAATTCCCGCTTTCCAATCCACGAACAGCTCCTTCTTATGCTGTTCTTTCTGTTCTGCAAAATGTCCCTGTGTCACGGTAAGTATGCAAAGATCCTTCATCTTCTTTTGCAGATAATTCAGATTCTCCTCATAATCTGCGCCAAATCTCCCGTCCGCTCCGGCATAACCGACAAACGGTACATCTGTCACTTGTTTCAGATCACTTGCTGCCATGATGCGGTCATCCAGCACATAATAAAACATCATGCCAAGCAGCATCAGCACCATCGCTGCAACTGTCCCTGCAATCACCGCCTGCTCAGTTCTGTCATCCGCCGTCACCAATTCCGCCACAGTTGTCTGAATCACGCTGATCTGCCGGAATTCTTTCGCCGTATTCCCAAGATCCGTCAACGACTGTCCCGTTGCCTTTAGGATCGCATTACATCTCTCCGCATCGTGTGTTGTAATCGTGATCGTAAGAAGCCGCAGATCCGACAGAATCTCAGCTTTCGTTGCCGCCATAACTTCTTCTTTGCTGTAGTCCTCCGGCAGATATTGCATCGTAACATCCAGAATCGGATTCGTCGCCATCAGATCATTCCATGTATAACCGTTATACTGCTGATAGACCTCTCCCGTCTCATCCACTTCAAAATCCAAATATACCTTGGACATCGCCCGATATTCCCGCTCCGCCTCCGGTACGATCGCCGTAAACGTATACACCCCGCCGCCAATCACCGCACCGACTACCGCCGCCACGATCACCAGCCAGCATTTACGCATAAAGCAAAGCCCCAGTTTTTTCATATCCATGCCCGCATCGGCATACTTAATTTCCCGCATATATCCAGACCTTTCCCGCTGTTCGTAGCTCCGTCCGCTCATTTCTTTTTCATCGCTGTAGTCTGCGTATTCTCCACGCCCTCCGTGCTCTCCGGCTTAATGAGAATCTTAAGTGTCAGAAGCATAAGCTTCAGATCCAGCCATACCGAATACTGTTCAATATAAGTCAGATCCAGCTTTAATTTATCGTAAGGCGTTGTATTATACTTGCCATACACCTGCGCATACCCCGCGAGCCCGGCCTTCACTTTCATGCGGAAAGCAAACTCGGGCATCTCCTCCATATACTGATCTATGATCTCCGGCCGCTCCGGTCTGGGCCCGATAAAAGACATGTCCCCTCTCAGAATGTTGAGGAGCTGCGGCAATTCGTCGATCCTTGTCGCACGGATAAACCTGCCGATCGGTGTGATGCGCGAATCGTTCTTAGATGCCAGCCTCGCCACACCGTCTTTCTCGGCATCCACTTTCATACTCCGAAACTTCAGGATATAGAATTCCCTGCGTCCGATCGTGCAGCGAACCTGTTTATACAAGCCCGGACCGCCGTCATATACCTTGATTGCAATCGCCGTAATCAGCATAAACGGGGACGCGATCACTAACAGGATCAGCGAGCAGATCAGATCGATCATCCTCTTGGCCAGACGCTGCTCCACCTTGAGAGAATACTCTCTCGTCAGATAGACGGGCGTGTCAAACAGATGGAGCTGATCCGCCCCTTTTACCAAAACGTCTGATATCTTCGGCATCATATAGACACGAATCGACTTACTGTAACAATATTTCAGCAGATAATTTCTGTCACTGACGGGAATGTCCCACAGTACCACCGCACCATACTCTCCCGTAATCTCTTTCTTGACAGCCTCCATACCTTCCGAAATATTCATGCTCCTTGCGATCTTGTACTTCTCTTTACGCGACTCAAATTTGGCCACAATGTCATCTATCGGCCTCTCTCCATGAATGATCAGGATTTCTCTGGGCGGAAACACTTTATAATAACACGTATCGCACACGAACACCCACACAATGGAAAAAATGATCTGTATCAGCATCGTCCAGACAATCGGACGCACCTGTACCACCCAGTTCGCCATTAGGGAGATCTGAAAATAAGAGATCACATTGACAAACAGAAGTGCAAAAACTTCCGAGATAAAAACATCCGTAGCCTTTAGATAACCGATCTTCAGCACACCGTACATGTTGGCGAAAAAAAACAGCAGCACGAAATAGATCAGTATAATGAGAAGATGCCCGTTTCGAAAGAACTTCGCCTTACCGTGATAAAGCAGATACGGATAATAATCCTGAAACCAGAAATATGCATAGACCGCCGTATGAATAAGTAATCCGATAAAGGATAACTGCAATATAATAAGTCTTTTCAAAGATTCGACACGTTTCATGCCCTTACCTCATTCAAATAATTCGTGTAATTGTTCAGAACCCTGTTCTTCATAGTTACAAAGATGCACCTTCTGAACAGTTACTAATTCGTACCGATTCATCTTACTGTAATTCTACAGACGCCGCATGCATGCCCGGTATGCCCACGGAATAAAATAGCGCACACTCGTAATCACGGACAGCTTCTCCTGCCTGCGATACAGATTCCAGATCCGTCTGATCGCCGTCAATTTATTGGAAGACAACGACTTCGCCGGTCTGCGGTATATGGCCAGCACCTCGTTCAGACCGTAGGCGGTATTGCCCGCCCTCAGGATCTGCCACCATGTCGCCGTGTCCTCGCTCTCTATACCGGGCATGCGTATCAGCTTGTCTGGAATGCTCTCCCGATCCAATAATACCGTCGTCGTAAAGATCACTGTCCGCGACAGCGCCTGCCCGTAACGCAGCTGTGCGGGAACATGCACCACTTTGCCGGTAGGATTCGCCTGCTCATCACCGAACTCATACGCCGTGAACACGAATCCCGCCTGCCTGTCCTTCATAAACAACAGTTCCTTCTCCAGTTTCTCCGGGAACCACACGTCATCCGCATCCAGAAAAGCAATATACCTGCCGCCTGCCATATCCAGTCCGGTGTTGCGCGCGGCGGCTGCTCCCTCGTTGTGTTCTTTACTGACCAACAGGATCCGCCGTCCTTTGTCATCATTGTATTCCTCGACTGTACAGATACCTTCACTCCCTACGGAACGCACTGCTTCCGGTTCCGTTTCCTTATCATCCTGCTGCACTGAAGACCGGCTGCTCCACTTCTGCTCTCTCAGTGTGTCGCGAACCACCTGTGTGCTGCCGTCAGGTGAACAGTCATCGATCAACAACAGTTCCCACTCCGTATATGTCTGTCTTACTACCATCGCAATCGTATCGGGGATATAGGCTTCGGCCCGATAGATCGGTACGATAATGCTGACCAGTCCGTTCATTTAAATATCCTCTTTGACAAGATAAATAGGTCTCTTCTTCACTTCCATGTATGTTTTCGATAAGTATTGCCCCACGATTCCGAGACAAAACAGCTGCACTCCGCTGACCATCATAATGATACATACAAGAGACGGCCATCCCGAAGTCGGATCACCGAAGATTAGCGTCTTCACAATGATAATAATAATCATGACAAATGCCAGCATGCAGAACAGCGCGCCAATCAGCGCCGCAATTGTCAGCGGCACCGTGGAAAACGCAGTGATTCCCTCTAACGAATAGGCAAACAGCTTCCAGAAGGACCATTTCGTCTCACCCTTCCTGCGCTCGATGTTCTCATATTCCATCCACTTTGTTTCATAGCCTACCCAGCCGAAAATACCCTTGGTAAATCGGTTATATTCCGTCATGGCAAGGATCGCATCCACCACCTGCCGCGACATTAATCTGTAATCTCTGGCTCCGTCCACGATCTCCGTCCTGGAAATCTTATTCATAATCCGGTAGAACATCCTCGCAAAAAAAGAACGCACCGGCGGCTCTCCTTTCCTCGTGACACGCCTCGTAGCCACAGAGTCATACCCCTGCTCGATATAGTCGTACATTTCCGGCAAAAGCGACGGCGGGTCCTGCAGATCAACGTCCATCAGCACCACATAATCTCCTTTAGATTTCTGTAATCCTGCGTAGATCGCCGCTTCCTTTCCGAAGTTTCTGGATAAAGACCGCAGATGGACACGTGCATCCTCTCTGCACAGCTTCTTAACCTCTTCTACCGTCTGATCCTTAGATCCGTCATCTATATAAAGCAGTTCCACCTCGATTTCCTTTTCCTTGAAAAAAGGAGCATTCCGAAACAATTCATCATAGAAGTCCCTGATATTCTCTTCTTCGTTATAGCAGGGTACTACAACACTGAGCAATTTCATGCAAATTACCGTGCCTTTCATCTATTGATATCCGCCTGCGTCGGTTTATATCCGCCCGCACACCCCGCGGCACCGACAGTCAGGTCTCCGTTTATTTTAGCATACATAGACGAAAAAAGGAAGAGACGTATCTCTTCCCTGTTCCGGCAGCTATATCAGTCCGTATGTCAGACGAATATAGTCCGCCACTGTCGCAATATACTCACTGTTTGTAGGTCTGCTGTATTCGTTCGAATTGCAGTAACCGAATAACCGCTCGAACAAATCGCTGTTTCCTCTCTCCCAGGACACTTCGATCGCATTTCTGATCGCCCGTTCAATCTTCTGGTCTGTTGTACGATACATCTTCGCCAGATCCGGATACAGCAGTTTCGTAACACTGCCTACTAGTTCCATGTCTTCCGTGCACATCTCCACGGCGCTCCTTAGGTATTGATAGCCCCGTAGGTGTGCCGGTACACCCAACTCCAACATGAAACCGGAGATTGCCTGTTCCAGTTCTTGTCTGGACAAAACATTTTCTTGTAACATTCCCTTTTTTACTCCTTTGCGTAATATATTAAACGTGTAGTTTTATTACGCATTTACATAATAGCAAAAAATATGCATTATGTAAATTGTAAGTTATCGCCTACGCACTGTCTTACATTCTGGCGGAATCTACATTTTCCCTGAACCACTGATAAGCAAGCTGCACGCCCTCTTCCAATTCAACCTTATGATTCCAACCCAATCCGTGGAGCTTCGTCACATCCGTCAGTTTGCGCGGCGTACCGTCCGGCATGTCCTTATTCCAAACGATCTCGCCCTGATAACCCACCGCTTTTTGTACTGTCTGTGCCAGTTCTTTGATCGTAACTTCCTTACCCGTACCGATATTCACATGCTGCTCCCCACTGTAATTTTCCAGTAAAAACACGCATGCATCCGCCATATCATCCACGTACAGAAACTCCCTAAGCGGTGTGCCGGTTCCCCATAATTCCACCGTAGGAGCGCCGTTTACCTTGGCCTCATGGAACTTACGAATCATGGCCGGCATAACATGTGATCCCTCCAGATCATAATTGTCATAGGGCCCGTACAGATTCGTCGGCATACAGCTTATAAAATCGTCTCCGTACTGTCTCTTGAAGAATTTGCACATCTCCAGACCGGCGATCTTAGCGATCGCATACGCCTCGTTCGTCTCCTCCAGCGGTCCTGTCAATAACGCATCTTCCGGAATCGGCTGCGGCGCCATACGTGGATAGATGCAAGTACTTCCGAGAAATAATAACTTCTTTACCTGATAATCATGACAACATTTGATCACATTGCATTGAATCTGCATATTCTCATAGGCAAACTCTGCCGGTGTCGTATTGTTGGCATTGATACCTCCCACTTTCGCTGCTGCCAGTACCACCACGTCAGGTCTCTGTTCTTCGAAAAATTCTATGACCGCCTGCTGGTTCGTCAGATCCAGTTCCTTATGGGTTCTGCCGATCACGTTGGTATAACCCTTTGCATTTAAATTCCGCACAATAGCGCTTCCTACCAGTCCTCTGTGTCCTGCTACATAGATTTTGTCTGTCTTATTCATGTTGAACCTCGTTTCTGTATCTTGTATAACCTAACTTCATGGTCAGTATAACAATTCCTGCAGGATTTTTCCAGAGGAATTGTTAGGTAACTGCTCCGACCAAAGTTAGGTTGCTTTTTTGATTCAGTTACTTAAAACTGCCTCAAATCCATCTTTGATCCCTTCTCCCAGAAACCGGACATCCGTCTTTGCGGGTGCCGACGGGAACGCCTCATATCCCACCTGATCACCGTTCACAGGATAATAGAATGTCACTCCGTTTATTTCATATGACTGCGTCTCGTAATTCTCATAATCTTTTTGCGCGATCCAATAATCGTTTCTGTAAGAGACACCAATCTCTTTACCCAGCGCAGCACACTTATATATCAAAAGAAACATTACTGCTACCATGCCGCACAGCCTGAACACCTTCGCACTGACCGGTTCTGCTGCGCTCTTCTTTGCATTTGCACCGTTCTCCCACGCACCCGCTCCGCTTTGACTATGCAGTTTCGCTCCGTTTCGCAGCCCGCTGCGTTCCTCCGACCTCTCCAGGATCGCAACATATACCCCGCCGATCACCACCGCCGGCATCAGATACACATAAACGCAACCGTAACGAATCAGAGGAGAAGTAAACAGCCAGAAGACAAAGGATGCCGCTACCGCCACCTGTACAATCAGAATCCCCGGGCGTCTGCGCCACCAGCAGCACAGCATCCCCATCCCATATACAAGCAATACAATCAGCGACACCACCGCTGCCGCCACCAGCAGCTTATCACTGCCCGCCAGCGAACGGAACCAATCCGGCAGCCATTCTCTCACGGAAATGTCATACCGTGTCACATCCGTATATCCCCTGCCCCAGACCTGAATCTCCCGTGCGTCATAGTCTGCCGCACCCTTCGGAATCTTCCATGCCACATGAAACAGATCGATCTGCGTAAACGGGTAGACCAACCAGCCCGACAGCAATACATTTCTGATAAAAAACGGCAGTGCCGTCACGATTCCCAGCGCCAGATATACCGCCGTTTCTTTCCATCTGTTACCCCGAATCAGGTAATACGCCGGATAGATCACCAGCAGTAAGATCAATGCCGCCGACAGTTTTACGGTCATGAGGAAGACTCCCAGAACGCACAGCAATGCGTAAGGCAGTACCTCCTTAACCTCACACTCCGCCAGTTCCAGAAAACGGATCACAATATAGAATGCCAGCAATACCATGAAATAATCGGAGGCCGGAGATACCATTTCATCGAAGATAATAACCAGATAATATATCCCCATCACTCTCGCAAAATCACCGGTATGCAGTCTTCTCTTCCGCAGGGCACCAATCACTTCCAGACAGACTTTCGCCAATATCCATGCTAGGAATCCCGCCGCGCAGTGATAGGACTGTCCGCCCAGGAACGCCATGCTGTACAACGCCGACAGGGCAAAAGAGGAACTGTTATAGGCCAGCCGGCAATGCAGATTGCCAAGTCCCTTCACCACACCGTATTCCTCCAGCCATCTGATACTCTGCGCATGATACAGCCCCGTATCATAATGAATAATTCCCCTTGACGCACCATATGCAAATAGGAAAAAGAGGAACAGTATGCCTAACATTTTCCCTCTTTCTCCTAATCGATTTTCCCGTATATTATTCCATGTTTCCGACAACATGCTGCCAAGCTGACGCTTAAGACACCATGCGATCGCCATACATGCCATGCACAGCAGCAAATTAGCCACCAGTCCCACGCGCCCAAACAAACTAAAAAATTGCGCATACACTGTAACGCCCGCCAGACCGCAGATCAGATAAGAATCCATATGCCTGACCCGGTACGGCACGAACCGCGTGAGCAGACACAATATCCCGTATCCGATCAGGAAAGTGGTGAAAAACATATAAATCCATATTAAAATCATTGACAGCATAAATATCTGCCTTTCTTTTATCAGTGCCAATGCCCTTTCAACGTCATAATTTCCTATCAGTGCTATGTCGGATACCTATTATATCAGAACAAGCAATGCACCATTCATCAGGCAAATCCGCCATCATCCTTATCGCGCCGCATAGCACCTGCTGTTCTGCTATACATTACTTTGACTGACTGCTCTTGTATTCAGCACAGCTCATCCCCGCAATCTCCTGCAGATCAGCATCCATCATCATGGCAACCAGCTTCTTGAAATCTACGTCTCTCTTCCAGCCAAGTTCCCGTTCCGCCTTCTCACAGTTACCCCAGAGGAACTCAACCTCTGCCGGACGATAGAACTCGGGATTCACATCCACCAGCAGTCTCCCGCTTGCTGCATCGTACCCTTTTTCATTCACGCCGCTTCCTTCCCATCGGATCGCAATGCCAAGCTCACCGAATGCCGCTTCCACAAATTCTCTGACCGTATGCGTCTCATTCGTGGCCAGCACATAATCGTCGGCCTTGTCCTGCTGCAGCATAAGCCACATGCCCTTCACATAATCGCCGGCAAATCCCCAGTCACGCTTCGCATTCATATTGCCCAGAGACAATTTCTCCTGCTTTCCGGCAATGATATTTGCAATCGCCAGCGTAATCTTTCTTGTGACGAAATTCTCTCCACGCCTCGGTGATTCATGATTAAACAGAATGCCGTTGCAGGCAAACATATTATAAGATTCCCTATAATTTACCGTGATCCAGTAGGAATACAGCTTCGCCGCACCGTAAGGACTCTTCGGATAAAAAGGCGTCTTCTCACTCTGGGGCGCCGTCTCCGGAATTCCGCCGAACAGTTCGGAAGTGGAAGCCTGATAGAATCTGCATGTCCCACCGTTGACGCGAATCGCCTCAAGCAGTTTCAAAGTACTCACACCGGTCGCTTCCGCCGTGTACTCCGGCACATCAAAGGACACGCCCACATGCGACTGTGCCGCCAGATTATATACTTCCGTCGGACGAATCTCCGCAATGAGCCGCATAAGATTACTGGAATCCGTCGTATCAGCAAAATGCAGGAAGAATTTTACCTTGTGATAATCTGATCGGATCAGATGATCGATCCGCATCGTATTGGATATACTGTGCCTGCGAATTAACCCATGCACTTCATATCCCTTCTCCAACAAAAACTCCGCAAGATAAGAACCATCCTGCCCCGTTATTCCCGTAATTAACGCTATTTTCTGCATATCGTAACTTATTCCTTTCTATTGCAACATATTTACGTATATATATCTGATGGCCCATCACGTTATTGCCATTTCATCTGCCATAATCCTTCACATCCACATAGGCACATCCTGGTCACTACATTCTCTCATATATGCGCCGCCGTGTAAAGCTAAAACCTTACTGCTTCAGATACTCTGCAATCGCATCGTGCCAGTCTGCAAACATGAAGTCGGTAGTCATCTTGAACATATAGTTTTCCAGAATCGAGTATGCAGGTCTCTTCACTGCCGCGCCGTACTCTTCCGATGTGATACCCTCCACTACCGTATCTTTACCGGCAATTCTGAAAATCTCCTCCGTAAACTGCGCCCAGCTGCAATCCCCTTCGCAGGTTCCATGGAACAGTCCGTAATTATCCGTGGGCAGCAGATATGCGATCGCCTTTGCCAGTTCCGCCGCACTGGTAGGTGACCCTACCTGATCCTTCACAACCCTCACCTTATCATTCGACTCTGACAACCGGAGCATGGTCTTGACAAAGTTCTTGCCGTCACCATACAGCCACGCGGTACGCACAATATAATGCCTGTCACTGAATTCTTTCACGAAATTCTCCCCTGCAAGCTTGGTTCTGCCATACGCTCCCTGAGGTCCCACTGGATCCGTCTCCCGATACGGTCTTACGCCGTTGCCGTCGAACACATAGTCCGTGGAAACATGCATTAACTTCGCTCCCGTTTCTGTAGCCGCAATGCTTAGATTTCTCGGTCCGATGGCATTGATCCGAAAAGCAAGATCCTCTTCATTCTCGCACGCCTCCACCGCCGTATACGCCGCGCAGTTGATAATCGCATAGGGCTGTATTCCCCGCACAAATTCCATAACCTTGTCTACCCTGGTAATATCCAGTTCCCCGACATCCGTATTGATCAGTTCATACTCCGTACTGCCTGCATACTGTAAATTAATGGCACGTCCCAACTGCCCATTGGCGCCTGTCACAATAATCTTCTTCATACTTTCCTCCATACATTGCTTATTTATCACATCATACATCCAATGGTAAAAATATGCAAATTATAATCTCACAAATCAGTAAATGGTGACTATGCATATTCCCAAACTTTCTGTAATAATTTCTTAACATTTTGTGGATTTTTTCAATTTTTTTCTAGTGACTCTCCCATTTGCTTATGATATACTAGGAACAGTTGGGTTATTCCCTATAGTAAAAGAAAGAGAGGATTAGAGATGAAAAGATTACAAGTGCTTTTACTTGTAGCCCTGTCTTCTACTCTTCTGTTTGGTTGTGGAAAAGAAAAAGAGGTCGCAGAACCTGTTGTTGAACAAGTTATCGATGACATAGTCGTACCGGAAGTTGAAGAAGAGCCAGAAGAAGAGCCAGAAGAAACCGATGAGGATGTTCCGCCGGAAGCCGGAATGGTCCGCAGTCGTATTACAAATGAGTGGGTAACAGAAGAAGTAAATAATACAAGACCGATCACCGTTATGATTCCTAACACGAAGACTGCAGCGCAGTACGGAATCTCTCAAGCGGACGTGCTGTACGAGTGCAACGTTGAAGGCAGCATTACCAGACTGATGGCGCTTTTTCAGGACTGGAGTAATTTCGACAGATTAGGTAATGTGAGAAGCTGCCGTGACTACTATGTGTATTGGTCATTTGAATGGGACGCTTTCTATGTCCACTTCGGCGGTCCGTTCTACATAGACGAAGTTATCAACCGCAAAGACACAGAAGACATCGACGGTCTGTCCAGCAGCAATTTCTGGCGTGCAAACGATACAAACAACTCTACCGACAATGCTTATGTGGATACAAAGGGTCTTATGGCTGATATCAATAAGCTCGGTTATGATCTGGAGTACCGTTCCGGTTATTCGGATGAGCAGCATTATAAATTTGCTCCCTCGGGCGAGCCTAATACATTGGATCAATACAGCAATGCCATCACTGCCAACAAAGTGGACATGTCTCCTACTTATCCGGTGACGAACTGCTACTTCATATATAATTCAGAAACCGGTCTGTATGACAGATTCCAACATTTATCCGGCGAGGCGGATGGTCCTCATGTGGATAAGGCGAACGGCAAACAGCTTGCATTTAAGAACATCCTGATCCAGAATACTTATTATGAGGTTCGTGACCAGAAGGGATATCTTGCATTCCAGTGTCACGACACAACAAGAGATGGGTGGTTCTTCACCAACGGCAAGGGCATTCATGTAACCTGGAAGAAGACTTCCGATTACGGTGCTACGAGATACTATGACGACAGCGGTAACGAAATCGAGTTAAATACCGGTAAGACCATGGTATGTATCGTGGAAGACGGCGATTCCTTCTTAGTAGATGACGAGAAAATCGGTTCTACAAATTAGTCTATAATCGAATATCAAAGGACGGGTAAGATTTATAACTTTCTTACCCGTCCTTTCTCGCACTTATGAAAATACTTTTCTCTATTCCACTGTCTCAATCGACTCCACGATACTCAACTTACCGATTCCTCTGAGTGGGATCGCCGTGGCAATCAGGCAGGCTGCCACAGATACCGCTGCTGCCTCCAGAATAGGCACGACAGGAACCGTGTAAAGCTGCATACCGTCGTTTGCCGCCGCTTCCACTAAAGTACTGCAAAGAAATCCACAGACCGCACCAATACCGGAAGCGATCAGCCCGTAGTAAGCTCCCTCCCACAGAAACGTCTTGTAAAGACTTACGTTACTCATGCCGATGGCTCTCTGCATACCAATCTCATTTACACGAGTGTGAATATTCGTGTAAACCGTATTAATAATATTCAAAATGCCGATCAGCCCAATAAATAAGATCAACCCCCAGCATAGCAGCCGGACCTGTTCAAAACTCTCCGCCATCTGTGCATCCGACTGGCGATAAGACAGCCAGTGTGTTCCCGGATTTTCTATGCACCATTCATCCAGCCATTTCTCGAACGCTTCCGGCTCTACGTTGTCCGCAAGCGTCGGGTAGATTTCCGAATATCTGTCATCTCCCGTCAAAGCGTCATAAAGTGCATCCGTTCCTATGATCTGTACCCCGTTTACAAATCCGTCGTTATTAATACTGACCGGATTGTAGGCAATACCTGCTACCCTCACTTTTCTTCCATTGACCGTAATCGTATCTCCTGCTGCCAGCTGCGTGTGCTCTAAGGTTTCCCCCTGATACGCAAAAGGAATCGGATTCATGACCAGACATGCTTCGCCATTTCTGACCGCCTCCCGTTCCTCTTCACTCAGCTCGTTCTCCGTTCCGTAGCGCTCCAATCGTTCCTCGTCAACCGCAGCAATCTGGAAGCTTTCCCACGACTGCAGGGCAATATCCTGATCGATTTCCATGTTTCCGTTTTCATCCGCCGAATACACGGCAAGTTTCGTGGTAGCCAACGCCGTAACTTCCTCTCGCTGCCTTAATTCCGATACACTTTGCGGTGCAATTCCTACCGTTTCATTAGTCACACTGTAATCTCCCGTATGCATCGCCTGTACATCCCGGCTTGTATCCAGCAAACCGCTGAAGCCTTGCAATGCCACAAAAACCGTGATACTCATCACCATTGAGAGAATCGTGATTACCGTCCTGCCACGGTTGCGCTTCAAATTAAGTCTCGCATAATATGCTTCAAAATTCCGAATTCTTTTTGCTTTACGGCTGCGTCGCTTTACTTTAATTGCCTGCCCGCTCATGGCGACCGTGGGTGAGACACGGGACGCATACACCGCCGAGGGATACGCTGCCAGCACGGCAAACAACAATGTGACCGCCCCACTCACAACCAGAGGTAATATTCCGCCGCTGCCGCTTTCCGCAATCATATCGTTTAATTGCTGTGTACTATCCGCCATAAAAAGATCCGGACTGAGAAGCCCCGTTGCCGCTATGAGAATCCCTTTTGCCGACAGAACTCCAAGCAGCATTCCAAGCGGCAGCCCTATGACGCTTAACAGCATGATCTGAACCGTGACCAGTGTATAGAGCTGCCTGCTCTCACCTCCGATGGCCCGCAGTGTACCGTACTCCCGTATCCGTTTTGTGACAGCTACTTTTAAGATATTATAGATGACCAGTCCCGCCGCCAGCAGAATCAATACCCCTACCATCACACATGCAGCCATCATAAAAGGAAATCCTATATTCGCATCCATTTCCTCCCGATCCGCATAATCCGCTCCTAAAGCCTCTAACAGAACCCAGTTATACTGCACCTGTCTTTCCGTAATATCAAGCTGCTTTGCCAGATCATCTACAACCGCCTGAAATTCCTTAAGACTTACCGTCTTAAAATTTGTCGAATAACGCAGATACCGTTCGGGAAGCAAAGACTGCGCTGTTCCCTCGCCTACGATGCCCTCCACGATTCCGGTAGTATATCCGAGATAACTGTTTTCCAGAATTCCCGTCAGGATAAAATCCGCCGTATATTCATAGTTCGGCTGATCATCTATAAGTAGCAAAGCTCTGAGCGGAAGCGTTACCCTCTCCCCGACACTTTTCTCGATTCCCAGATATTGCAGAGCATCCTCCGGCAGCGCGATCTCTCCTGCCGATGCCGGAAGACGCCCTTCCTTAATCTTTCCGATCTCACGATATGCTTTCAGCGCGTCTCCGTAATACTCTCTCAGAAAAAGAGTTAAGCTGCTGTTGCCAAGCTCTGTCGATCCCACCGTTATAAGGCTTCCCACATCCTTTAACCGCGGATCTCCGTGTAACGTATTGCTCTGTTCCTCCGTCAACTGATGAAACGTGGCATAACGGTCACCGTTCAATCCGGCTGCCTGCTCTATCCGCATCGACTGCAGGATACCGACAGACTGTCCCACAGCAGTTGTTGCGATCGTCGATAAGATAACCGCAAGCAGGATCAGGACAGATGTCACTTTCTGCGCCTTTAATTCTTTCCATGCAAGAGATAAATATGATTTCATAATTTTCGTCATTCCTTTCCAAGTCATTTCCGCATAAGCACTTCAGTGACGACACCGTCCATAATCACAAACTGCCTGTCTGCCCTGTGCGCTATTCTGCTGTCGTGTGTAATGATTACAAGCGTCTTTCCCATCTGATTGCGAATACGCTCCAGCATATCCATGACATCCCCGCCGCTCTTACTGTCCAAATTTCCCGTGGGTTCGTCTGCAAATATAATGTCCGGCTTGGCAACCAGCGCTCTGGCGATCGCCACCCTCTGCTGTTGACCTCCCGACAGCTCATGGGGCAGATGTGTCAAACGTCCGCCAATCCCTAACAGCTCCGCCAGTTCCGCCAGATACTCCCGATCCGGCTGTCTGCCGTCCAGCAACATAGGCATGGCAATATTTTCCCGTGCCGTCAGCACCGGCAGCAAATTAAACTGCTGGAAAATAAAGCCAACCCGACGACGGCGAAATGCAGACAGTTCCTTGTCTTTCATCCCGTATATATCCGTGCCGTCATAAGTCAGACTTCCCGATGAGGGATGATCCAATCCTGACAAAAGGTGCAGCAGCGTACTCTTACCGCTGCCTGACGGTCCCATAATCGAGATAAAATCTCCCTGGCGTATTTCCATATCCGCCCGGTCCAGCGCGACGATTCTGCTTTCGCCGCTTCCGTAGATTTTCGACAAATCTTTTGCTTTAATATTCATAAAAACACTCTCCTTATAATTAACAGCGCAGCCGCTTTTCTCACAGTAGCTCATGTTACGAGAAAATCAACCGTTCCCTGTTGTATAAGAAGAGTGTAATTTGTAAATCTCAAAGAATGCTCAAGATTACAAACTTTTATAAAAAATAAATCTTTAACATATGAAATCTAAAATAATGCCGTTGCCCTTGCACCTCCGTTCCTATCATTCTCCAAGCGAAGTATGCCCCCGTGCTTCATGCACAACATCTGACAGATATACAAACCCATTCCGAAATGTGCCGCCTCCTCTTCCATCTTTCCAAAGGGCTTCGGTCCATCCTGTATCAGTTTCGCCGGATATCCGCTGCCGTCATCGTTTACAGACAGAATCAGCCCCTCCCTCGCGACACTGATATTTATATCAATTATGCTCCTCGCATACCGTGCCGCGTTCCCGATCAGATTCTCCACAACCGTCAGGAATAAGCCGTGATCCAATGCAACACTTGAGTGCAGACACCTGTCATTCACGCACACTTCCGTCCTCACACCCGGAGCAAGCAGCCTCGCCGTCTCCTCCACCTCATCCTGCAGCATGGACAAACGTACTTCTTTCTTCTGAACCGGCATTTGTTCCAATTGCTGTATACTGCTCATCGCTTCCACATACCGTTCCAAACGCAGAACATAAGTCTCCAATCGCTCCAATGCATGCTCGTCCGCCGTTCCCTGCTGCAGCAGCTTCACCGTTCCTTTTAACACAGTGACCGGATTGCGCAGATCATGGGAAAAAGCCGCATTCAGCCGCTTACGTTCCTCCGCCTGCCTCCACAGTTCCTGATTCGTCCGCACCATCTCCGCGCGCATCGTCTCAAATGCCGCACAGACCTGCCCCAATTCATCTCCCGAAATCTCCGGTATGGAAAAAGTAAGATCATGTTCTCTGATCCGCTCTGTTCCCATCTGCAAAACCGCAATTGGCTTTTTCAGCTTAAGCTGATAGAACATGAGACTTGCAATCCCTAAGCACCCCACGGGAACCAGAATACAGGAGAAAACCTCGACCCACCCCAGTATATTTATGACACGCGCCTGTCCCCGTGTAGGCCCTTCCAACTCCCTGACAATACCGTCTGAAGTTATGCTAATACCGCCGCTCGGATACTGATCCGCAATCGCTCCGCAGATTATAAATACAGCGCCGATCAGAAGCAGCGAAACAACCACACTGACCGCCGACAGCAGCACAAAGGATTTCTTCAATCCCATATTTTTCATCCATTCCATTTGTAGCCACACCCCCAGACCGTATCAATGTAACTGTGCATAGTGCGTCCGGCAAGCTTCGCCCGGATCTTACGAATATGTTCCATGACCGTATCGCTGTTTCCGTCACCGTCAATTCCCCATACCCTCTCATAGATCCGCTCTCTGTCAAACACCTGTCCCGCATTCAAAGAAAGTAGCTCCACAATATTGAATTCCTTTCTGGATAACGGTATTTCCTGATTGTCAACAGAGACCGACCGCCCCGAATAGTCAATCACCAGCTCACCGAAAAACCGGATATTACCATTTTCCTGCCGCCTCTTCTCCCGCCGCAGGTGCGCCGCCACCCGCGCTGCCAGCTCATCCAGATCAAAAGGTTTCACAATATAATCGTCGGCTCCTGCCTGAAAACCGATGATCTTGTCGGAAGACTCTACCCGTGCCGTCAGAAACAGAATCGGACAGCCGACATGCTCCCTGATTCTCTGACAGACTGTCAATCCATCCATCTCAGGCATATTGATGTCTAGCAGGATCAAATCCGGCTGTAACACCGCCTTAGCTAACGCCTCCCGGCCGCTGTACGCCGTCATCACTTCATACCAGCCTTCAAAATAACTTCGCAGCATATCAACAATCCCTTTTTCATCATCTACGATCAATAGTTTCTGCCCCATACATACCTCTTTTTCAGTATAATTTGATTCCAACCACTTCTATTACTCTCTGTTGTCTCGCCTCAAATATTATTTTTATGTGTGACATATATTTTATAGCTTTCTTTCATAAAAATATTATACTGTATAAATCTCAAGAAATTATCAATTTGCAGATGCTTTTTAATATTCTCGCCCTATTTCCTATGCCCCTTGAGACCTAGTACAGTTCCCACTCATAATTTTTATATCCTATCCATGTTGTTCTCGTCCCAACCCAATTTCATACCTATTTACCGCATACTCCATAAAACCGTCCGCTCATAACACCAAATCAACCTTCTTCTTCTATCATCCGATATATAAAACAAGTTATATGCTCCGATACTATTACCGTATATTTTTGCTTACATGCAGGAATCTATAAAAGCAATGTCCCCAAAATCAAAAAAAAGAAAGCAGGTGCAGCAAATGCTCATGATCGCAGTCTGCGACGATGAAATGCGGGATGCTCTCCATCTTAGCAGCCAAATCCAAACAATACTGGCAGAAACAAATATCCCATGCATAATAAAACAATATAACAGCGGCAGGCAGCTATTACAAGCCCCTGAAGAATTCGACATAATTTTCCTTGATATTATTATGTGCGGTATGGACGGTATGCAGACTGCCGAATTATTTCGCCGGAATTTCTCCGATAAGCTTCTGATTTTTGTTTCTTCCAGCAGACAGTATGTCTTTGACTCTTTTGCCGTGGAAGCAGCTGACTATCTCATCAAGCCCGTCAGCGACCATAAGCTTCGTTCGACGCTCCAAAGGTGCATAACAAGAATCGGTCGGCACTCCGAGGACTTTATTATTGTTTCCAAAGACCGACAGACCAGAAAACTTTTTCTGAATGAAATCAGGTATTTTGAAATACGCGGAAGACTCATTGAAGCTCACGGCAAAAATCCCACCTTCTCATGGTATGAGCAGATCGGCGCTTTGGAAGCTGCACTGTCCGGTAAAGACTTTTTCCGGTGTCACAAAAGTTATCTGATCAATTTAAAATGCGTGGAACTTTACAATAAGTCAGAAGTCACCCTAGACAACGGTGAGACGATTATGATTGCTAAGCGCAGATACGAAGCCTTCTGCGCTGCAATCCTTGAATATATGCGAAGAAGCGGAGGAATCACAACATCATGACACCCGAAATGTTATTATATCTTGAATCAGCTCTTGTCCTGCTATGCAGTGCAGGTTATACATGGGCAATACATCATTTCTGTACAAGCCATTTTGTCTGCATAAAGCAGCGCAGAAATGTTTTCCTTGTTCTACTGGCAGCAGTCCCATCCATCGCAATCGGACTGCGTCTGTCTAACATTCTCCACAGCCCCACTGTCGAGAGCTCTCGTCTGTCTTTGCAAGACTGGATTCTTCTGTGCTATTCTACACCATCTTACCTGA